>CADEDX010000013.1 GCA_902826195.1 uncultured Bradyrhizobium sp.
TGGCCAAGGCGATGCCGGACAGCCCCGTGTTCTACGCGGGGAAGGCAAACCCGGCGCCGGAAGTGCTGTCGCTGCTCGCCTCGATGGGCTCCTGCTTTGACACCGCAACCGTCGCCGAGATCGAAATGGCGCTGGCCGCCGGTGCGACGCCGGACCGCATCTCCTATGGCAATACGATCAAGAAGGAGCGCGACATCGCGCGCGCCTTCGCGCTCGGCATTCGCCTGTTTGCAGTCGACTGCTCGGCCGAGGTCGAGAAGATCGCCCGTGCTGCTCCCGGCGCCAAGGTGTTCTGCCGCATTCTCTATGATTGCGCAGGCGCCGAATGGCCGCTGTCGCGCAAGTTCGGCTGTGACCCGGAGATGGCGGTCGAGGTGCTCGACCTCGCCAAGCGTCTGGGCCTGGAGCCGTGCGGCATCTCGTTCCATGTCGGCTCGCAGCAGCGCAAGGTGAAGGCGTGGGACCGCGCGCTGGCGATGGCCTCGACGGTGTTCCGCGACTGTGCGGAGCGCGGGATCAGCCTGTCCATGGTCAACATGGGCGGCGGATTTCCGACCCGCTACCTCAAGGACGTTCCTCCGGTCGTGCAGTACGGCCGGTCGATCTTCCGTGCGCTGCGCAAGCATTTCGGCAACCAGATCCCGGAAACGATCATCGAGCCGGGCCGCGGCATGGTCGGTAATGCAGGGATCATCGAGACCGAAGTCGTCCTGATCTCCAGGAAGAGCGACGAGGACGAGGTGCGCTGGGTGTATCTCGACATCGGCAAGTTCGGCGGTCTCGCCGAGACGATGGACGAGTCGATCCGTTACGCCATCCGCACCCCGCATGACGGTGCGGAGATGACGCCGTGCGTGCTCGCCGGTCCGACCTGCGATAGCGCCGACGTGCTGTACGAGAAGATGCCGTACCCGCTTCCGGTGACGCTCGAGATCGGCGACAAGCTGCTGATCGAAGGCACCGGGGCCTATACGTCGACCTACTCGTCGGTGGCGTTCAACGGCATCCCGCCGCTGCGGACCTACCACATCTGAGCAGCCTCGTTTGAGGCTTGAATAACGGGAGCCGGTGCGCCGGCTCCCTCCCTGTCATCTGCGAATTTTGACAACGCTTTGCGCGGCAGGCTTGCCGTTGCGAGCGGGGACTGACGTGCCATGACTGCTTTTCGGAAGACCACCGCCCTCCTCTCCGATGCCGCTCCGTTCGCGATCCGTGCGGAACGGGCCTCGGATGTCGCTGCGCGCGAAGCGCTGCTGGATGTCTGCTTTGGCGACAACCGCCAGATGCGCACCTGCCAGCGCCTGCGCGACGGACGCGCGCCCGCCGAAGGCCTCGCCTTGTCGGCCGTGCGCCAAGGCCGCGTGGTCGGCACCGTGCGGTTGTGGCACGTCAGCGCCGGGGGCCAGCCCGCGCTCATGCTCGGCCCGCTGGCGGTGGAGGCTTCTTCCCGCCGGTTCGGCGTCGGGGCCGCGCTGATGGACCACGCGATCGCAGCGGCGAAAGCGCGCGGCCATCGTGCGATCGTCCTGCTCGGCGACGCGCCGTATTATGCCCGCTTCGGTTTCTCGGCGGCCAAGACCGGCCAGCTGACGCTGCCGGGCGCGTTCGAGCGCGACCGCCTGCTCGGCCTCGAACTCTCCGAAGGCGGGCTCGACGGCGCCTGGGGCATGATCGCACCGACCGGCGCACCGCTGCCCAAAACGAGGGCAGGCCGGGCCAGGAAAGCGCTGCTCGTGCCGCGCGTCGCCTGACGCCGCGCGCGAGCCCGTCCGGGCCCGCGCCCGCGCTTCCGCACGGTCATCACCCGGCGCTCCTGGTGATGATCTCGATCATGATCGTGCGCCACATTCTGATGCACCGCTGGGGCAGCTCCGCGCGCCCAGCCGCCGAGATGACCCTGCCATCGCGGTAATCGCTTGAGGGGTTGCGCGCGTGGGGGAAAAGTCCTTAAACCGCGCCGAAACCGGCCACCAATTTTGACCAGAGGTCCTGATGCCACGTCATCTCGTCTCCACCGGCTCGCCCTTTGAAAAGACCGCTGGCTACAGCCGCGCCGTGCTCGACGGCGACATGGCCTTCGTGTCCGGCACCACCGGCTATGACTACAAGACCATGACAATGCCTGAGGACGTCACGAGCCAGGCACGGAACTGCTTTAAGACCATCGAGGCCGCGCTGAGGGAAGGCGGCTTTGCCATGCACGACATCGTCCGCGCCACGTACTACATCACCGATCCCAAAGACGCCGATGCGCTGTTCGCGGTCTGCGGCGAAGTGCTCGGCGAGATCAGGCCGGCCGCCACGCTGCTCGTCGTGGCAGGCCTCTACAAGCCCGAGATGAAGGTCGAAATCGAAGTCACCGCGAAACTGCGTTCCGCCTGAGCGAGCGCCGCCATTCACCAAATCTTCTGGAGACCCCTATGAGCCCGTCCTCGCAGATCCTTGCGACAATCTCCGGCCCCATCGTGATGGTCGGCTTCGGCTCCATCGGCAAGGGCACGCTGCCGCTGATCGAACGCCATCTCGACTACGACAAGTCGCGGGTCACCGTGATCGATCCCAAGGACGAGGGACGCAAGGCGCATTGCGAGAAGCACAATGTGCGCTTCATCCAGAAGGGCGTGACGAAAGACAATTATCGCGAGTTGCTGACCCCGCTGCTCACGGAGGGCGGCGGCCAGGGATTTTGCGTCAATCTCTCCGTCGACACCGGCTCCACCGACATCATGGAGCTGTGCAACGAACTCGGCGCGCTCTACATCGACACCGTCAACGAGCCCTGGCTCGGCTTCTATTTCGATTCGTCCAAGGGCCCGGAAGCGCGCTCCAACTACGCCCTTCGCGAAGTGACGCTGGCTGCCAAGAAGGCGCGCCCGGCGGGCTCGACCACGGCGGTCTCCTGCTGCGGCGCCAATCCCGGCATGGTCTCGTTTTTCGTCAAGCAGGCGCTGATCAATGTCGCCGCTGACCTGAAGCTCAATGCGCCCAAGCCGAAGACCAAGGCCGAATGGGCGGACCTGATGCGGCAGGCCGGCGTCAAGGGCATCCACATCGCCGAACGCGACACCCAGCGCTCCAAAAAGCCGAAGGAGCCCGACGTCTTCGTCAACACCTGGTCGGTGGAAGGCTTCCTGTCGGAAGGCATGCAGCCATCCGAGCTCGGCTGGGGCACCCATGAGAAATGGATGCCCGAGAATGCGCATACCCACGAAGCCGGCTGCGGCGCTGCCATCTACCTGATGCAGCCCGGCGCCAACACGCGCGTGCGCACCTGGTGCCCAACCCGCGGCGCGCAGTATGGCTTCCTCGTCACCCACAACGAGTCGATCTCGATCGCCGATTACTTCACGGCGCGCGACGCCTCGGGCAAGGTGATCTACCGGCCGACCTGCCACTATGCCTATCACCCGGCCGACGATGCGGTGCTGTCGCTGCATGAACTGTTCGGCCGCGCCGGCAAGATGCAGGAAAAGCATCACATCCTCGAAGAGGACGAAATCGTCGACGGAATCGACGAACTCGGCGTGCTGCTGTTCGGCCACGACAACAACGCCTACTGGTACGGCTCGCAACTCTCGATCGAAGAGACCCGCGAACTCGCGCCCTATCAGAATGCCACCGCGCTGCAGGTAACGTCTGCCGTGTTGGGCGGCATGGTGTGGGCGCTGGAAAACCCGAACGAAGGCATCGTCGAAGCCGATGAAATGGATTTCGACCGCCTGCTGGAAATCCAATTGCCGTATCTCGGTCCGGTGAAGGGATACTACACCGACTGGACGCCGCTGACGGATCGTCCGGGCCTGTTCCCGGAAGACATCGACACGTCGGATCCCTGGCAGTTCAAGAACGTGCTGGTGCGATAACCGCACTCGCCGCCTGTTGCCGTACGAACGCGCCGCCGATTACCGGCGGCGCGAATACCCCACGGTCCGGGTTGTTTCCGCTGCAGTGCACAGGATGCCCCGTCGAACCCCGACGTAGAACTACGCATGGGAACCCGGTGTCGTGTAACGCTCGATTAATCCAATCACGCCACGCTGAGGGGTAGTTTTGCGACGGCAACGGGCTGTCGTTGAAACCTTGAAGCGAGGGCTCCAGGTTGGAGCAACCAACATGCGCGTCATTCTTGCCATCGTCCTGTCGGCCGCAGCCTTGGCTGCCTGCAAGCCCGAGAGCAACAACGACGTCACGGGCTCGATCGACACTTGCGCCCGCAAGCTCTACAGCGAATACAATCCCAAGGACAAGAAGCAGTGCGTCGCGGTATGCATCGCCTGCGAGCGCGGCGTGACCACGACCTGCTCGACCGCCTGCACGCTGCGCGGCGCGCAGTAACGGCGGGCTCGGCGCCGCGCGTCACTTCGCCATATAATCGAACGCCACCGTCCCCAGACCCAACGTCAGATCCGCCTTGCAATGCAGTGCGGAGACCACTTCACGCACGGGCAGCCGCGCCACGTCGGCGAGCGCGTGCGGAAACAGGCCGAGCGCGGCTGGACCGGTCCAGGCTTCTTTCAGCGTGATGTCTTCCAGATAATAGCGCACCAGTTCGCAGATCCGCGGCGTGCCGTCGACATGCGGGATGATCTTGAGCATGAAGTTCGGCGCCTGCATCGACTTCAGCACCGCATCATGATCGAGCGCACGGTGCTTGTAGCCCATGGTGGCGGAGGCGCAGAGCACCGAGCCGTAATGTAGCGTGCCGACCAATACATCACTTTCGACAGCGATCTTGGGCGACGCCAGTTTCTTGGGAAAACCCCAGAGCTCACGGCCACCGGCGATCGGGCCTTCGTCGTCCAGATACATCGAATGAACGTAGGCGCCCTCCTCGCCCTTTAAGCGGACCGGGATCACCTGGCCGGTTTCGGTGTAATCGCCAAAGCCTGTCGAGTCGGGCATGCGGATGAACTCGTATTTGACGATCGGCTCGGCGACTTCCAACGGCTCCGGCACCACAGCGGCGAGCGCCTCGGGATCGGTGCGATAGGTGATAATGAAATATTCGCGGTTGAAGAAGCGATATGGCCCCGGCGGAAACGACGGATTGGTCAGGGGCATCGAATAGGCGGTTCGCCGGACGTCGTCGATCTTCATCGTTTGCCCCCTCTGCCTTGATACGATGAGGAAATATGGCGCAGCCGACGGCGACAAGCGAGACTGTAAAATCGGCAGTACAGCCATAACGCCGTCACGATGCCGTCATGCCGCTCAGGCAACGCCGCCAAGATAGAGCCGCTTGACGATATCGTTGGCTTTCAGCTCATCGACCGACTGCGCCGCCACCGCGATTTCGCCGTGGACGATGATGTAGCCGCGGTCGGCGATCCGGATCGCCTGATTGAAATTCTGCTCGGCCATCAGCACCGTCAGGCCCACGCGCGCCTTGAGTTCGCCGATCTTGGTAATCGTCTGCGACACCAGGAGCGGCGATAACCCGACCGAGGGCTCGTCGATCAACAGCAGGCGCGGCGATGACATCAGCGCACGCGCAATCGCCAGCATTTGCTGCTGCCCGCCGGACATGGTGCCGGCAAGCTGGCTGCGGCGCTCCTTCAGCACCGGAAAAGTCTCGAACACCAGCGCGAGATTTTGCTGGATAGCGCTGCGGGCCGTTTTGCGGAACGCGCCGAGCATCAGGTTTTCCGTCACCGTCAGCTTGGGAAACAGCCGACGGCCCTCCGGCACCAGCGCGACGCCGAGGTCGACGATCGCCTCGGGCGAGAGTTTTGCAAGATCATGCGACGCGCCATCAATCGAAAGCGCAAGCCGGCCGCTATCCGGGCGGACCAGGCCCATGATGCACTTCATCAGCGTGCTTTTGCCGTTGCCGTTGGTGCCAAGCAAGGCCACGGTCTCGCCGGCCTCGACATTCAGCGTCACGCCGCGCAGCGCCTTGACGGCGCCGTAGCCGGCATCGAGGTTTTCGATGGCGAGGCTAAGTGCCAAGATAGGCCTCCTGCACCCGCTTGTTGGCCATCACCTCGTCGGGCGCGCCGATCGCGATGATCCTCCCGGCGTCGAGGCACATCACCCGCTCGGAAAACCGCATCACCGCCTGCATGATGTGCTCGATCATGATGATGGTGATGTCCTCCTCGCCGAGGCTGATCAGAAGATCGAGCACCTCGTCGACTTCGGAATGGGAAAGACCTGCCATGGCCTCGTCCGAAATCAGAAGTTTTGGCCGCATCGCCATCGCGCGCGCAAGCTCCATCTTGCGCAACTCCACCTGGCTTAGCGTGTCGCTTGGGGCATAGGCCTTCGCGGCGAGCCCCATCCGTGTCAGGATCGACATCGCGACGTCTTCCTCGGGAACGGATGAATCGACGGTGGCAAAGTCGAGCCCGACCATCAGGTTTTCCAGCACCGTCATGCTCTTGAACGGCCGTGGGATCTGGAAAGACCGGGCGATGCCACGACGCGCGCGCAAATGCGGCGGCAGTTGGGTGATGTCCTCGCCGCAAAATACCACGCTGCCCGTCTGCGGACGCAACGCGCCGGAAATGCAGTTGATCAGCGTGGTCTTGCCGGAGCCGTTCGGCCCAATGAGGCCGAAGCGCTCGCCTTTCCTGATGTCGACGCTGATATTGTCGAGCGCGGTGAAGCCGCCGAAGGTTTTGGTCAAGGTTTCGACTTGCAGCAGGGGCGCGCCGGGCGCGGCCGTCTCCGTCATGGCTTGCCTCCCGCGCGCAGGCGGTAGCGCGGCCGCAATAGCCCGATAATGCCCTTGGGTGCGCCGACCACGAACAGCACCAGCATGATGCCGAGCACCAGCACGTTGACCTCGGAGGAGATGGTAACGGCGAGAAGCTGTTGCGTCGAACCGAGCAGAATGGCGCCGAACACCGGGCCGATCCAGTGCGCTGTGCCGCCGATCAGCGCCATCGCCAGCGCCGACACCGAATAGTTCAGATTGAACGCCGAGGACGGATCGGCATATTGCAGGTACATGGCCGCGGGAGCACCGGCCGCGGAAATGAGCGCGCCCGATATCATGCAGGCGACCAGCTTCAACTTCAGCGTCGGCACGCCGGTGCATTCGGCGGCGAGTTCGTCGTCGCGCAGCGCCTGCAGGCCGCGTCCGATGCGGGAGTTCTGGATGTAGCGCGAGATCGCAACCGCAATGACCGCCAGCACCGCCTGCACGAAGAACAGCATCTTCACGTAACTGTCGAACGGCGCCATCACCGGCGGCCGCTGGAGCTGGATGCCTGCCGCACCGCCAGTTCATCACGCACGTCTCGATGATGATGGCCAGCGCGATCGTCGCGATCGAGAAGAAGATGCCGCGCATCCGCAGCGTCAGGAGGCCGACCGCAAAGCCGAGCAGCATGCCGATCACAGCGGCTGCCGCGATCTGTACCACGAGCGGGGCCCCCGTCGCCTTGAACAGCGAGACCGCCGTATAGACGCCGACGCCGAAAAACGCGTTGGTGCCGAAATTGACGTAGCCGGCATAGCCGCCGAGGATGCTCCAGGCAACCGCGAGTGCGATGAATTGCAGGATGACGTAGCCCGCGAAGAACGGATATTCATTGCGGACGATCTGGGTCATCGCCAGCACGGCGACGAGAAAGACGGCCACGCCGGCCCAGAATGCGATGCTGTGGCTGCGCTTGTTCATCGGCCGAGCAGACCTTGCGGCCGGACGGCGAGTACGCCGAGCAGCATCGCGAACGAGATCGCCGGCGCCCAGGAGGCACCGAACATCGTCAGCACGATCGATTCGGCAACGCCGAGGATGATGGCTGCGATCAGCGTGCCGCTGATGCTGCCGAGCCCGGCCATGACGACCACGCAGAAGGTTCGCCCGATATAGGCGCGGTCGAGCGTCGGCTCCACGGGCGCCACGATAATCAGGAGCGCCCCGGCGATCCCGAGCACGGCGGTGGCGATGCCGAAGGCGAACTGCTTGATGCGGACCGGATTGGCGCCCATCAGCCGCAGCGCATGCTCATCCTGCGCGACGGCACGGATCGCGCGGCCCATGAAGGTTTTCGACAGATAGAGCGCGAGCAGCACCGTCAGCCCCAGCGCCACCGCGAACGCCACCAGCTGCCGGATCGGGATTCGAAACTCGCCGAACCGCCAGGATTTTCCGATATAGGTCGCCGTCACCGAGCGCTGGTCGACGCCGAACTGCATGATGATCAGCACTTCGATGATGAAGGCGATGCCGAAGAAGAACGCGATGCCGCGCACCCCGGCGTCGCTGCCGCGCCGTTCGAATGTTTCGTAATAGACGCGGTAGGCCAGAAGGCCGAACAGGAAAAACAGCGGGGTGATGATCAGCCCCGCCAGCAGCGGGTCGATGTCGTAGCTTTCGTTGAGCTGGTACACGCCATAGGACGCGAGCACCAAAAAGGCAGGATGCGCGACATGGGGAACGTCGAGCAGCCCGAACGAAACGGACAGCCCGACGCTGACGGCCGCGTAGAAGCAGCCGAGCAGCACCCCAAGCACCACTGCGCCAAGCAGCAGGTCCATCGAAAACACGTCAGGTCCCCCCTCGGCGACGCGCCGAAACAGCCACGAAGCCTACTTTCGGGCCGCCTCGAAGGGACTGATGAGCGTGCCGGTCTTCAATTTGTCGGGGTACAGGATCACCTGTTTGGCCGGCTTCCGGAATTGTTCGATGTCCTTGTCGACCACACCCCGGAACTGCGCCTGCACCGTGGCGCTTTCCTTCCACTCGCCATCGGCCGAGAACGCGATCGGCCCGACGATGGTCTTGTGCTCGTTCTCTCGCAAATATTTCGCGAGGCCCTTCTGGTCGAGCGACTTGGTCGCGTTGACCGCCGCTTCGATCATCTGCCCGGTAGCGTACCCGTACGGCGCCAGATAATAGCCGAGCGGGTCGACCTTCGCTTCGACGGCGCGCTTGGTATAGACCTCGAAAAACTCCTTGGTACCGGCGTGATACATGCTCGGTTCGGGCAGCCAGGTGTTGTAGTTGACGACGCCGTTAAGCAGCGAGCCGAGATTCCCCATCACGGCGGCGAACTGCAGGCCGACCATGCCACCGCCAAAAACCTTGACGTCGTCGCCGATGCCGATCTCGTTCACGGCGCGCAGGATGCCGGCCGAATCCGGCGGGTAGGACGCGACGTAGACGATATCGGGCTTGGTGGCCTTGAGGGCCCGAATGATGGACGCAAACTCGACCGTGTTCGGGGGATAGGATTGATCGAACACGACAGGCAGGTTGCGCTTCTTGGCGACATCGCGGGCGGTCAGCGCGAGATTCTGGGCGAATTCCTGATCGGCCGCGAGCAGCGCCATGTTCTTGCCGCCGGCCTTCTGCGCCAGATCGATGAACGAGGACGCCCAGCTGTCGGCCGGCCCCCAGGGCGCGTTGTTGAACCACATGTCGTGGCCGACCTTGCTGTTCACCTGGAACGAGAAATTGCCCATCAGCAGCAGGCCGCGCTGCTTGACGAACGGCATGATCGGTGCGGTCGGCACGGTCGCGTAAGGCGCGAACAACAGATCGACCTTGTCGACATCGACCAGCTTGGAGTAGATCGCCGGCGTCTCCGAGGCGCTCGACTTGTCGTCATAGACGACCAGTTCGACCTTGCGGCCGAGCAGCCCGCCCTTGGCATTGATATCGTCGCGCCAGATTTCGATCCCGAGCAGCGAAGCCTTGCCGCCGCCGGCAAGCCCGCCGGTTTGCGGCATCGACATGCCGATCTTGATCGCCGGCTGCTGTGCGAGCGCGCGCGAGCCTTGTCCGACCACCGCGGCAGCCACCGCGCCGCCGAGAAATGTCCTGCGTTTCATTGCTTCCCCCTCATTTGTCTTTCTTCTCTGAGCCATTTCAGTTTTCGCCGGATCTTCGTCCGGTCGACGCGATCAGGTGCGGCCAGACCGAATTATCCGGCCCCCGCCGGCGCGGTTTCGTTTCTGGCCGATTGTTTCATGATCGCCGACGGATCGGCGCCGACGCGCCCGCTGGTCTTGTCGGCCTCGCTCTCGCGCGACACCCGCATGTCGAAGCGGATGCTCGGCATGCCCTTGATCGGGCAGTCCGGATCGTTGGCGATCACGTCGACGGCTAGATCGCCGGACGAGCCGAACACGACATCGTCGGCGAGATGGGGATCGTCGCGGAGATAGAGCGCGGTGACCAGCTCTCTATAGCCTGGCGCACCGACCAGGAAATGTATATGCGCCGGCCGCATGCCATGCCGCGCCTGCGCCTTCACCATGGCGCCGACCGGCCCGTCCATGGGAATCGAATAGCCGAGCGGCTTGACGCTGCGCAGCACATAGAGGCCATCTGCATCGGTTGCGAACACCCCCCGATAGTCGACCGATGCTGCGCTGGCCTGGATGTCATAAAGGCCGTCGGCGCCGGTCTGCCAGATCGAGACGGTGGCGTTGGCGACCGGCTTGCCGGCGACATCGGTGACGCGGCCGTAAAGCACGCATTCGCTGCCCGGCTTCGGATTTTTGGCGATCGAACTGCCAGCCGCCAAGGTCGGCGTCGCCTCGCGGTAGAACGGGCCAAGCAGGCTGGTGTGGGTTGCGTCTTCCAGGGCGGTGGCGTCGTGCATGCCGTTGACCAGCGCCGAGAGGCCGAGCGTGTCGGACAACAGGATGAATTCCTGCCGTTCCGGCGAGCACATCTTGCCGGCGGCGGTCATGAACTCGATGCCCTTGATCCATTCCGCCGGCGTCAGATTGACTTCGCGGGCGAAAGCATGGAGGTGCCTGACGGCCGAGGCCATGATCGCCTTCAGGCGCGGGTCCGGCGTTGTCGCCATCTGATCGAGCACGGCGTCCGTGACCGTTTCAGGCGTCAGCTCACGCATGCATCACTCCCCAAGCTGCCGGCTGTTTCAGGCGCAGCCAGCCATTATTGCAGCAAGCCTAACCGCTTGTTGGGGATCAGCACAAGGCGTTCTGAGGCGGCGTCCGCGCCGCTTCGTACAAATTGACAGCTGCGCTTTCGCGTATCAGGTCGAGTGGATAACCCGCTCGCCGATTTTGCGAGTGCACAATCGACGGTGCGGAGCGATTATCTCTCGCGGATCGGTGGCGCGACCTTCTCCGCGGGCGCCGGCGGGAGCGCAGGCTGGGCACCCGCCTTCTGCGCGTCCTCGTCGGGACGGGCCGGTTGCGGCGGAATGTCCGAAGGCCTTTGACCGGTCGTTGCCGGTTCGGACGGCGCAGACGGCTTGGTTTCTGCGCCGGGCGTGGATTGCGTGGGCTGCGTCGCCTGCGCGACCTGGATCGGCACGCTGGTGCTGAGCACCGTTATTGCCAACGCCGATATCGCAAGACCGGCCGCGATCAGCATGGATGCGAGCAGCATTTCCCGTCGGTATTCGCGTTGGCGGTTTTCGGCAGACATGGCGGTCAACCCCACAAGATTGTTCGCGGGGTCAACGGCCGGCAGGGCGCAAGGTTCCGCAGGGAACCAAGGGCAGGTCGCACCGGATGCCTAGAATTCCAGCAGCCCCGCGTCGCCATCCTCGGTGCCGAAGGCCAGCAGCGTGCCCTTGGCGTTCCAGGCCAGCGCCGAAACCGGCTCGCTGCCATTGCGGCGCACCAGAATTTCCGCACCGTCCTCGAGCCGTACGATCAGTATGGTGCCGTCGCTATAGCCCGCGGCCATGATGTCCTGCTTTGGGTGACAGGCGACCACGGAAACTCGCGCCTGCAGTGGCGCCAGCATCGCCGGCTCCTTGCCCATCGGTCCGTCCTTGCTGGTGAACGGCCAGATGATCACGGTGTCGGCGCCGGAGGTGGCGAGGCCCTTGCCGCCGACGCTCCACGACATCGAACGGACGCGGCCGGGATAGCCGCTCATCCGCATGTGCCTGTTGTCGGCGAGCCGCCAGCCGTGCAGTGACGGCTCGTGCATGCCGGTGACCAGGAATTTATTGTCAGGGCTGAACGTCACGGCAAGGTGGGAGCCGGCCCATTCCAGAAATTCCGGCTTCGCCGCCATGTTGGGGAACCACAGCGTCACGCCATTGTAATGGGCGACCGCCACGCGCAGGCCCTTTGGCGCAAACGCCAAGCCGCCGACGGTCGAGGGCGCGTCAAAACTCTTTTCCTCGCCCCTGCCGCTACGGACGAACGCGGTCTTGCCCGCCGACCACGCCACCGCGCCGTCGGGATGCAGCGCGACATTGTCGATCCAGCGCCGTTTTGCGTCGGTCGCGAGCACCGCAACTTCGCCTTTGGCGTCGAGCGCGACGACCTTGCCGTCATCGCCGCCGGAGACGATGCGCTTGCCGTCGGACGCAGCGCAGAGGACGGCGCCGCCGTGGACGGTGACGGTCGAGATTTCACCGGCCTCATTGACCATCGCCGCGGTTTCCTCGGCGCCGATAAACACCGCGGTATCACCGAGGAAATGAACTGAGGTAGCCGGCATGCCGACGGCGAGCTTCCGCACCTGGTCGGTGAGGGAAGCGATGGAGGGCGTATCGCCCGGATCGAACTCTTTCATCACGTGGTAATACAGCTCTCAAAACCGTCGCGGATCATCTGCTCCGGCAACTCTCGGCCGATGAAGACGACGCGGCTTTCGCGCGCCTCGCCGTCCTTCCATTTCCGCTGGTGATCGCCCTCCAGCATCATGTGCACGCCCTGGAACACGTAGCGGTCGTCGTCGTCGGTAAAGGCGAGGATGCCCTTCGAGCGCAAAATCTTCTGGCCCTCGGTGGCGACGAGGTTTTGCAGCCACGGCATGAATTTGGTCGGGTCGAGCGGCTTGTCCGACCGCAGCGACAGCGATTGCATGTCCTCATCGTGGTAGTGCTTCAGCCCGCCATGGCTGTGGCCGTGATCGTGGTCATGGCCGTGATGATGACCGTGATCATGGTGGTGATCGTGCCCGTCGCCGGCATCGAGGAATTCCGGCTCGATCTCCAGGATACGATCCAGATCGAACGCACCACGCTCCAGCACATCAGCCAGCGCGACCTTGCAGCGCTCGGTGCGGTGCAGCTTGGCGTAGGGATTGATGCCGCGGATGCGCGCCTCGACTTCGGCCAGTTCGGCCTTGGAGACGAGGTCGGTCTTGTTCAGCACGATAACGTCGGCAAAGGCGATCTGGTTCTTGGCTTCGGGGGCATCCTTGAGACGGTCGCTCAGCCATTTGGCGTCAGCCACGGTGACGACGGCGTCGAGGCGCGCGTTCTTCTGCACGTCTTCGTCGACGAAGAAGGTCTGCGCCACCGGGGCCGGATCGGCCAGGCCCGTGGTCTCGACGATGATCGCGTCGAACTTGCCCTTGCGCTTCATCAACCCTTCCATGATGCGCACGAGGTCGCCGCGCACCGTGCAGCAGATGCAGCCATTGTTCATTTCAAAAACTTCTTCATCGGCGCCGATGATGAGGTCGTTGTCGATGCCGATCTCGCCGAATTCATTGACGATGACGGCGTATTTCTTGCCGTGGTTTTCCGACAGGATGCGGTTGAGCAGCGTGGTCTTGCCGGCGCCGAGATAACCCGTCAGCACGGTCACTGGAATTTTTTGGGACGAAGGTTCAGACATAACGGCTCCGGGCGGAATGAAAGGTCGCGCCGGCAGGCAGGGAGGCCCCCGCCCCTATGGGCTCAGCGCGCTGGTCAGGGCCTTTATATTGTGCCTGACCATTGCAATGTAAGTGGGAGAATCGCCCTTTTCGCCGGTCAGGCTGTCCGAATAGAGCGTTCCGCCGACCCTGGCGCCGGTCTCGGCCGATATCCGGCCCATCAGGCGGGGGTCGCTGATATTTTCCAGAAACACCGCCGGTATTTTGGCCGCCCGGACCTGGGTGATGATCCTTGCGACATCGCGGGCGCTGGCCTCGGATTCGGTCGAGACCCCGACCGGTGCGATGAATTCGACGCCATAGGCAGCGGCGAAATAACCGAAGGCGTTGTGGGTTGAAATCACCTTGCGGCGGCCTTCCGGGATCGTTGCAACGCCGTCGCGTACCTCGCGCTCCAGCGCGTCGAGGTTGGCCAGATAGGCTTGCGCCCTGGATGTGAAGCCTTCAGCGTCCGCGGGCGCCGCGGCTACCAGCGCGTCGCGGATATTGGCGACGTAGATTTTCGCGTTCGCCACCGACTGCCAGGCGTGCGGATCGGCCTCCGAGCCGAGCTTGAGCGGTGCGATGCCCGTCGTCGCGGTCACGACCGAAGCCTTGGCGCCGGCGGATTTCACCAGGCGCGGCAGCCAGCCCTCGAAGCCGAGTCCGTTGACGAAGACGAGTTTTGAGTCCGCCACCTTTTTCGCATCCGAAGGCGTCGGCGCGTAGACATGCGCATCGCTGTCGGGGCCGACCAGCACGGTGACCTGGACGCTGTTGCCACCTACATTGCGGACGAAATCGCCGAGGATCGAAAAACTCGCGACGACGTTGAGGCGCTCCTGAGCCTGTGCCGGGAGGATGGCTGCGAACATGGCGAAAGCGATGGGCCAGAACCGGATCATCACTACGCCTCGAGATGGCGGCCGGGAAACATCTGCCGCACCAGCCCGCTGACGGGGCCGAACAGCAGTGACGCCACATAGATACCCGCGGCGATCAGGATGATCGCAGGTCCCGAGGGAATCCTGGTCTGGAACGACAACACCAGCCCGGCATAGCCCGAGACGATGGCGCTTCCGACCGCGATGCAGATCATGCCGGTGATGTCGCGCGACCAGAACCGAGCGATGCCGGCGGGCAGGATCATCAGGCCAACGCCGAGCAGCGTGCCAAGCGCGTGAAAGCCGTTGACGAGATTGATGACGACCAGCGCCAGAAACGCCAGATGCGCGGGCGCGCCGGCGCGCGAGACCGTGCGCAGGAACACCGGATCGACGCATTCGATCACCAGCGGGCGATAAATCACCGCCATCACCAGCAGCGTAACGGTCGCATTGAAGGCAATGACAAGCAGCGTCTGGTCATCCATCGCCAGGATGTTGCCGAACAGCACATGTAGCAGGTCGATATTGGTGCCCTTGACGGAAACGATGGTGACGCCCAGCGCCAGCGACACCAGATAGAAGGTCGCAAGCGAAGCGTCCTCTTTCAGTTCGGTATGACGCGCGACGAGGCCGGCCAGCAGCGCGACCGTAAAGCCCGCGATCAGCCCGCCGGTCGTCATCGCGAACAGATTGAGCCCGGAGACGAGGAAGCCGATCGCCGCCCCCGGCAGGATCGCATGCGCCATCGCGTCGCCGACGAGGCTCATCCGCCGCAGCATCAAAAAAACGCCGATCGGCGCGGCACCCAACGCCAGTGCGATCACGGCGGCGAGCGCGCGGCGCATGAACTCGAATTCGGTGAAGGGCGCGATCAGCGCGTCATACATCATCAGGCGGCCCGTGGCGGCATGGCATCCACAGCGCAGGCGGCGGCCGTGTCGTCGAACGCCTCGCACATCCGCCGCGCCTCGGTGAGGTTTTCGGCGGTCAACACCTGCGCGGTCGGGCCCCACGCCACCGGTCCGCGCGCCAGCAGCAGCGTCTCCGGAAAATGCGTACGCACGAGATCGAAATCGTGCAGCGCAGCCAGCACCGTGCGCCCCTCCTCGTGCCAACGGCGCACCAGCGCCAGCAGGTCGGCCGAGGTCTTGGCGTCGATGGCGTTGAACGGCTCGTCCAGCACGATCAGGCGCGCATCCTGCAGCAGCGCGCGCGCAAACAGCATGCGCTGCATCTGGCCGCCGGACAGCGTGCCGATCGAGCGGTTTTCAAACCCGTTGAGCCCGACTGCGGCGAGCGCCTGTGCGATCTTGTCCCGTGCCGGTTTGCCGATGCCGCCGAAGAAGCCGGTGGTGCGCCACAGGCCGGTGCCGACCAGATCAAACACCGAGATCGGAAACGTCCGGTCGATGTCCACGCTCTGCGGCAGATAGGCGATGTCGCGAATATCGAGGCCGCCGAGATCGATCGTTCCGGAAAGCGGCTTGAGGATGCCGGCGATCCCGCGAAACAGCGTCGACTTGCCGGCGCCGTTCGGACCGACCACCGCCAGCAGCGCGCCCTGCGCGACTTCGCCGTCGAGGTGATGCACCGCCGGATGGCGGTCATAGCCCAGCGTAACGTCGCGGAATGCGATCTGCGCAGCCATGCTCACCTCATCGCCACCAGCACGAGGATCCACAGCGCCGCGCTGACGGCGAACGCCGCGGCCAGCCGGCCTGCCACGGTCATGCGCAGGAGCGACCATGGGGCAGCCTGCGCCGGATGCGGCGTGGCCGAACCGTGGGAATGGGCGTGGCCGTGGTGATGATGGGCGTGATCGTGGGAATGGGCGTGCGGCATATTTGGACGTTATAATATAACATTATGGGAGTCCACGAAACCGGATAGCTGGCCCGCACCCAATACCGACCCTCGGCGGGGTCATGACCGCCAATCAGACAGCATCAGTTTCACCGAACGACGAGACCATCGTAGGCGCCCCCCGATGGTTTCATTCGGCTCGCCTTTCTATAGCGGACGGCGTGCAGCGTGCCTGACCCCGAGGACGAGGATCCCGGTCGCGTCTGGTCAATAGAAAACGACATAGGGATACGGCCGCGCCACAGCCCGGCGAATGTCGCGCTTGTTCGTAAGACGACCGAAATTCGGATGATCTGCAAGCAGGTCAATAACGGCCCGAAGACGTCGCTTTACGTTTTCGGCGCCCTGCGGCGAACGCGCATCAACATAGCTGAGGATTTCGGCCAATTGCCGGAGCGCTCGGCGTGTGTAGCGACCTTGACAGCCCATGCTTCGCCCAGACCGCGCGGACTTCTTCATCCGTCGCAAACTCGCCCTTGGAAGCTTCGTTCAGAGAAGCTTCGAGATCGGCGGCTTCCTCGAGCGTAAGCTCATAGGGCGGCTGGTCAACGCCTGCGGGCTGCAGCATGATCCGTGCGAGATCGTCCTGCGCTTCGTCTGGCAAGGCGGAAACGGCCTTTACGGCTTGTTCTAGCAAGCGGGTCATGCCGCAAACATAGTGATTTCGGCCCGTCATGGAAAGCCCGCGGTCAAACCAAGCGCCTCACGGCTTCCCGATCGCCATCGCAATCGCCGCCGCCAGAAACGGAAACGGCACCGAGACCGCCGCGCGAAACCAGACGAAGCGGGCCGGCATGAACGGGATTTCCCACAGGATCATGCGCTGGAAGGCGAACAGCGCCCAGGCGACGACATAAGCGATCACTTGGGGCGAGCCGCCGCCGACCTTCAACGCGACCGCGCCGATCGAGAAGCCGACCACCGGGCCGCCCGGGGTTGCCGCGCCCGCGATGACCGCGGCCAGCACGCCGAGCCAGCCGCTGTCGGGCCCGAGCCAGCCGGTGATGACTTCCGGCGGGATCACGGCGGCGATGTAGCCGGAGCCGATCACGCCGAGCGCAATGCGCGGCACGATGTTGATGAAGTCCATGCTGCCTTCGCGCACCGACGACACCAGCACGACGCGGCCGCGTTGCCAGGCCATAAAGCCGAGGATCAAGACCGAGCCCCACAGCGTGACATCGATGATCAGCGCGGAGATGTTCACGAGGGCTCGCCCTTCGGATACATCCGCACGAAGACGAAGCGGCCGAGCGCGCCGGCCAGCACCGGGATCGGCAGCGAGATCACGATCCGCCACAGCGTGAACTCGGTGCCCAGGATCGGCAGCTCCCAGGCGACCGCGCGGCCGTAGCCGATCAGTGTCCAGCTCACCACCATGGCGATGGTGGCGCCGAAATCGGCGCCGACGGTGAGCAGCGCCGCCGCTACCGGATAGGCGGTGAACGGACCGCCGGGCAGGATCGCCCCGAACGCCGTACCGATCAGCAATCCCTTCAGCCCGGAGTTCGGCCCCAGCGATCGGGAAACCTTGTCGTGCGGCAGAATTTCCGCGATGAAACCGCCGAGCAGACAGCCCGCCAGCACGCGCGGCATGATCTCGCCGAACAGCCAGAGATCCTCGGTGAGAATCTTGAGTACGCCGTCGATGCCGTCGCGCCGCCACACCAGGCCTGCACAAACCGCGACCAGCCCCCCGATGAAGATCATCGACCAGCCCACCGGCTTGCGGGCGCGCCGCGGCTTCGGCTCGGCGTCATCGGCAGGCGCCGGGTCTTTTATGGGGCTTTCTGACAAGGGTTATGGATTCGGGGTGTGATGCGGTTGCATCCCTGCTTAGTCCCGCCATGCTGGCGGTGCAACGATGGCCATGCGCATCTCAGGCATGCCCATGCGCGGACGGGCGTCATCAGGCTAATTGGCGGACCAGCGCCAGACCGGCGAACAGCCCGGCAATCGAGAGCACGACCGAGCCGATCACGTAAAGCGCAGCAAGGCCAAGTTCGCCGCGCTCATAGAGCAGCGCCGCGTCGAGCGAGTAGGCCGAGAAGGTGGTGTAGCCGCCAAGAATGCCGGTCATCAGAAACAGCCGCCAAGGCTGCGACGCCTCGCCTTTAAAAGCAAGATAGCCCGCGATCAGCCCCATCACGGTGGAGCCCGTGAAGTTGATGATGAAGGTGCCCCATGGAAATCCGTTGCCCATGCAGCGGGCGCAGGTGACGTTGATGAAATGGCGCAGGCTCGCGCCAAGCCCGCCACCGACGAAGACCAGCAAATAGCTCATCGCAGCATTCCTACATCGGCAAAACGCCAACGAAAAGGAGCGGCAGCCGCAGCTACCGCCCCTGTTCTCTCGTCATCCGGGGCATGCTACGCGCGCCCCGGATGGCATCGTGATCCTCAGACGCCGGCCTTGCCGTACAGCTCGTCGACGTAATCCCAGTTGATCAGGGAATCGCAGAACGCCTTCAGATAGTCGGGGCGGCGGTTGCGATAATCGATGTAGTAGGAGTGCTCCCAGACGTCGCAGCCGAGGATCGGCGTCGCGCCGTGGACCAGCGGGCTCTCGCCGTTCGCGGTCTTGGAGATTTCCAGCTTGCCGTTCTTGACCGACAGCCAGCACCAGCCGGAGCCGAACTGGCCGACGCCCGCAGCGGCGAAATCGGCCTTGAACTTGTCGAGCCCGCCGAGGTCCTCGGCGATCTTCTTTTCGAGACGGCCGGGCAACTTGCTGCCGCCGCCGTTCGGCTTCATCCAGTTCCAGAAATGCAGATGGTTATAGTGCTGGCCGGCATTGTTGAAAACGGCCGGATTCTTGCCGAACGATCCCTTGACGATCTCTTCCAGGGACTTGCCTTCGAATTCGGTCCCCTTGATCGCGTTGTTTCCGTTGGTCACGTAAGCTTGGTGATGCTTGTCGTGGTGATATTCCAGCGTTTCCTTGGACATGTGGGGCGCAAGGGCGTCGTGGGAATAGGGCAGATTGGGCAGCGTGAAGGTCATGGGTGATGTCCGAACTGATGGGAGACGAAGTCTAACGAGAACCATTATAGAAGGTTCCATGACGGTTAAACACCGCAATTTGGCAAAACGGGAGGTGTCCCTGGGGTAGCGCCCTTCTACACCCGGCGTATAACGCGACGTCCTCGCGAGGAATGACATGAGTATCGAGATCGACGTCCTGAACGGGGATTCTTCGTGGCCGAAGGCCGAGCCGCTGCTGCGGGCAGTCTGGCCGCGCCAGACGATCGAAAAATTGCCCTGGGGTCACGTCAAATGGGCTCATGCCGATTTGCGCGTGCTGATCGACGCGCCGGAGGACGCCGCCGAGCCCGGACTCGCCTGCCATATCGGCCTCTATTTCCGTACCGCGACCTGGGACGGGCGCAAGGTCCATATCGGCGGCATCGGCGGCGTTTCGACGCGCCCGGACTGCCGCGGGCGCGGCTATGCCACGCTGGCGCTGAACGCTGCGATCCGGACACTGCGCGATAACGAGGCGGTGCGCTTTGCGATGCTGTTCTGCGAACCGCACAATGAGGCGTTTTATCAGGCGCGTGGCTGGCATGCGTTCCGGGGTGAGGTCTATGCCGAGCAACCCGAGGGAAGAATCCGCTTTGAAGCGATGGCGCCATACGTATTCGATTTCACCCGAAAGCCGCGCGACGGAATGATCGACCTATGCGGCTTGCCATGGTGACCCCTGCGCGGTACGCGGGTGGCTTGCGCCGGCGCCGCCGGATAATATGTCGGGCATAATCTATTGGATTTGGATTACCTGCACCGCATGACTATTGACGCCCCGCTCGACGCGCGCCCCGCAGTCCCATCCGCCCCAGCCAACGGCCTGCTTAACTCACCGATCCTGCCGACGCTGCTGAAGCTCGCGCTGCCCAACGCGATCGCCATGGTGGGGACGACACTGGTCGCCGTGTTCGAGACTTCCTATATCGGCCGGCTCGGCACCGAGCCGCTCGCCGGCATCGCGCTGGTGTTTCCCTTCGTCATGCTGACGCAGATGATGTCGGCGGGGGCGATGGGCGGCGGCGTCTCCTCCGCGATCAGCCGGGCGATCGGCGCCGGCGATCGTGACCGCGCGGCGACGCTGGCGCTGCATGCCGCGATGATCGGCGCCTGCGCCGGAATCTTTTTTACCGCTGTCATGCTGACGTTCGGCCGCTCTTTCTACACGCTGCTCGGCGGGCGCGGCGGCGTGCTCGAGGAGGCCATGCAGTATTCGCAGGTGCTGTTCTCCGGCGCGATTTCGATCTGGCTGGTCAACACGCTGGCTTCCGTGGTGCGTGGCACCGGCGACATGCGCATTCCATCGGTAGCCTTGATCGGCACGGCGCTGGTGCAGATCGGCGTCGGCGGCGCGCTCGGCCTTGGGCTGTTCGGCCTACCGAAACTGGGCATGGCCGGCGTGGCCGCGGGCCAGCTTATCGCGTTCACGCTCGGCGCGCTGTTTCTGGCCTGGCATCTCGTCAGCGGCCAAAGCCGGCTGACGCTGAATTTCAAGGGATTCAAATTCCAGCGCGCCATGTTCTTCGACATCCTCAAGGTGGGCGCGGTGTCGTGCCTCTCGCCGCTGCAGACCGTGCTGACGATTTTGATCTTCACGAAAATCCTCGCCGGTTACGGCACTGAGATCCTGGCCGGCTATGGCATGGGCTCGCGGCTGGAATTTCTGCTCACGCCGATCTCCTTCGCGTTCGGCGTGGCCTCGGTGCCGATGGTCGGCATGGCGATCGGCGCGGGTCTTGTGACGCGCGCGCGGAATGTGGCGTGGACGGCGGGGCTTGCCGCCGCCATGACGGTCGGAACCATCGGACTGATCGTCGCGGTGAAGCCGGCGCTCTGGGTGTCGCTGTTCACCAGCGACCCGGGCGTCACCGCCGCGGCGCATTCGTATTTCACCTGGGTCGGCCCGGCCTTCGCATTCTTTGGCCTCGGCGTGTGCCTTTACTTCTCCTCGCAAGGCGCCGCAAAGGTCGGCGGTCCGGTCATGGCCGGCACCGCACGGCTGCTGATCGTCGGTGGCGGCGGCTGGCTGTTGGCGTCGAACGGGGCTCCAGCGTGGCAAATGTTCGCGCTGGCCGGCGTCGCGATGGTCGCGTACGGCCTCGGCACGGCGCTGTCGGTCCGGCTCACCCGCTGGGGCAAATAATCGGCCAAGTTGTGCAACGAACTTAATGTGAAGTTGCGGAAATCGGATTTGTTGCTAAGCAAGCCTGCTTTCGAGGAATGATTCATGGCTTGCAAAACATCCTTCACCCTTGCGACGGCTCTCATCATCGCGATCGCGGCAGCATGGCTCGCCGCGCCCCCGGTTCGTGCACAGGGCGCGGGTGAGCCTACGGGGGTGTGGCTGACGCAGGCCGGCGACGCACGGGTGAAGGTCAGCAAGTGCGGCGGCGGCATCTGCGGCACAATCGTCGGCCTCAAGGACCCGATCGACCCGGCCACCGGCAAGCCGCAGGTCGATGACAAGAATCCCAATCCGGCGCTGAAGAAGCGGCCAATGATGGGCCTGCCGCTGTTCAGCGGCATGCAGCCCAGCGGTGCGAACAAATGGTCGGGCCAGATCTACAACGCAGATGACGGCTCCAGTTACGCGAGCAGCGTCTCGGTAGCGGGTCCGGACTCGCTGCGCGTCGAAGGCTGCGTCGGCGCACTCTGCGGCGGCGAGACCTGGACGCGAGTGGGACGATAGCGTCAATCCCTGCGATTTTCCGGTCTACACATCAAGCCGCCATCGCCTTGAGCGCCGTCGCCGCCGAGGCGTAACCACCACGAGCGCCGTCGATGAAATGGACGTGGTCGCTGCGCATCACCGAGGGCGTGAAGCACGTCATCATCGCCGCATCCTGCCGGTGCAGGCCGTATCGCACGATCCGTTCGGACGCCGCCTTCGCCAGCAGTTCCGCCAATGCTTGCTGCATCTGCTCGGTGCAGTCGAGGATCATCCGCAGGCCGTCGTCATATTTGCGGAAGTCGGAATTTTCCACCACCTGGCGCGTATAGTTCTTGGGGACGAAATTGCCGACCTTGATGCCGAAGCGCATGACGACATAGGCCCACAGCGTCACCGCAAGCACGACCGTACGCCGCTTCAACATCGGCCCGCCGCGCGCGGCGCGCGCCTCATATTCGACGCCGGCCGGCGGCCAGCGCAGTGGCGGCCCGCCCGGCGGCACCGGCCGCCCGGCATCAGGAGACTTTTCTACCAGCCGGATAATGTCCTCGATCACCCTGCGGAAGGCGCGCGGATCCGCGCCTCCCGTCGGCACCACCAGCACCGACAAAATGAGTCCGCGCGTAGCGGGAATTTCCTGGAACCGACATGACAGACCGGACAAGTCCGGCTGCGTGCCGGGCGCCGCCGCCGGCACCGCGAACTCGCCGCGCTTCATCGCGGCGTCCGCCCACCCCAGGCCGCCGCCGGAAAACATCGCAGAGGACAGATTGGCCGACGGACCGAAGCGGGCCACACGGACGTCAAGCCCCAGCGCCCGGACCGCCCGCACCGGCACCAGCGCCACGCGCATCGCGAGGTTGAGACTTTCCTCGACCCAGGTCGCGGTCGCAGCCAATGCCTCGCGCGCCCGATCGAGGTCGCCCGGAGACACCGCAAAGCTCGCGCCGTCACCGCCGAACACGAAGGGAAATTCGCGTCCGTCGAGCGCGTTGGTGACCGCAGCAATCACGGCCGCCCCCGCCATGTTGACCGCCTTGTAGCGCTGGTTCGCGATTGCCTTGGTCGATTCCACGATGTCGGCGACGCCGACGGACCAGTCATCCGGCAACGGCGAATACATCGCCGGGTCCATCAGTCGGCCAAAACCGCGAAAGACCGGGATCGCGCCGTAGAATATGTCAGTGCCTTCGGGCGACGTCATGGCGATGAGGGCCCACGGTTACAGCATGTGACAGATACGGATGAAATTGAAATACGGTTCAACGCGCGGCGAAACGTCCTACCCTTTCGCCAGCCCGCGCAGCACCAAGTGATTCAGCCGGCTTGCGAATGCCGCAGGATCCTCCGGCAACTCCCCGTCGAGGATCTGCGCCTGCTCCAGCAGCAGGAACGACAGGTCCTTGGCCGCATCCTTGTCGGCGGTGATCGCCGCGACCAGGGGATGACGCATGTTGATCTCCAGGATCGGCTTGGTGGTGGGCGCCTTGTTCTGCATCGCCAAAAGCCGCTCCAGCATGCGGTCATGGGCTCCGCCGCCGGCGACCAGGCATGAGGCGCTCGCGGTCAGCCGCTGCGAAGGGCGGACGTCAGAGACGCGCTCGCCAAGCGCGTCCTTGATCAGCGCGATCGTCGTGGCCTCATCCGCTCCCGCCTCGCCCTTCTTGTCCTCGGCTTTGTCATCCAGCAGTGGAATCAGACCGAAATCGATATCGCCCTGGCTCAGCGACTTCAGCGGTTTACCGCCGAAATCGAGCGGCGCGGAGGTCCAGAACGCATCAACCGGATCGGTCAGCAGCAGCACCTCGATGCCGCGGGCGGTAGCGGATTCCAGTTTCGGGTTGGCCTTCAGCCGCTCGGCGCTCTCGCCGGTGAGATAATAAACGTCGGTCTGGTTCGGCTTGAGGTCTTCGACATATTGCTTGAGCGAGCGCTTCTCGCCCTTCGTCGTGGTGAAGCGCGACAGCGACAGTAACTTCTCGCGGCGCTCGAAATCTTCCCAAATGCCCTCCTTGATCACGGGACCGAACGCGTCCCAGATCTGGGCGAACGCTTCCGGTTCCTTGTCGCCGAGGCTTTCCAGCTCCGAGATCACGCGGCCGGTCACGGCCTTGCGGATCTGGGTGAGCTGCGGATTGTTCTGCAGCATCTCGCGCGAGATATTGAGCGGCAGATCCTCGCTGTCGATCACGCCGCGGATGAAGCGCAGATAGGCCGGCAAAATGTCGGCGTCGTCGGCGATGAAGACGCGGCGAACATAGAGCTTGACCTTGCCCTTGCGCGCCTGATCGAACAGGTCGAACGGTTTTGTCGAAGGCGCAAACAGCAGCACCGCGTAGGATTGCCGGCCCTCGGCGCGATAATGCAGCGTCATCGCCGGCTCGTCGAAGGCGCCGGCGATCTGCTGGTAGGCCTGCTTGTAGTCCTCGACCGAGAGGTCGGACTTCGAGCGCTGCCACAGCGCACTGGCCGAATTGATCTGGCGCGGGTCGCCCTCCTCCGCCACCAGCCGAATCGGAAACTGGATGTTGTCGGACCAGGCGCGGACGATGCGCTCGATCTCGTGCGCTTCGAGATATTTTTGCGCATCCTTTTTCAGGTGCAGCACGATCTCGGTGCCCCTGACGACGCGGGCGGCGTCCGCCTCGCTGCCCGGCGCGATCTCAAACCCGCTGCCGCCCGACGACGACCACACCCAGACATCGCTCGAACCGGCGCGGCGGCTGGTGACGACGATGCGGTCGGCCACCATGAACGCCGCATAGAAGCCGACGCCGAACTGACCGATCAGATTGGAGCCCTCCTTGGCCTCGGTGAGGCGGGAGAGAAAGGATTTTGTGCCGGAGCGTGCGATGGTGCCGAGATTGTCGATCAGCTCCTGCCGGTCCATGCCGATGCCGCTGTCGATGACAGAAAGCGTATCGGCCTTCTTGTCCGGCACGATTCGGATGTCGGGCGGCGCGCCGTCGGCGATTAGGTCGGGCGCCGATATCGCCTCATAGCGCAGCTTGTCGCAGGCGTCGGATGCGTTCGAAATCAGCTCGCGCAGGAAGATGTCGGTCTCGGAATAGACCGAGTGCACCATCAGGTTCAGGAGTTCAGCGACCTCGGCCTGGAACGGCTGGGATTCGGGGGGGGTGGTGGTTGTCATCGGGGGCTCGCAGGGAACAGGTCAAAAAACAAAGCCCTGATATAGCGATACCATCTGGGGTGGCAAGATTAAGTTCCGCCGCAACCTTATGCCATCCCCCTCAACGCTCGACGAATGCCCGCTGGAATTGATCCAGGATCGGCTTGGACAGGTAGCTCAGCATGGTTCGGCTGCCGGTCTGCATAAATACCTCGGCCGGCATGCCCGACATGAGTTGCAACCCGGCAAGCAGCCGGCGCTCCTCTTCAGGAAGCATGATCCGGACCGTGAAATAGGAGGTGCCGGTCTGCTGGTCCCGGGTGGTGTCCGGTGACACATAGGAGACCTCCCCCTTCAACTGCGGCGTCACCCGCTGGTTGAAGGCGGAGAAGCGGACAAAGGCCTGCTGACCCTTGCGCACCTGGTCGATGTCGTTCGGCTGCAGTCTGGCCTCGATCTGCAGATCGTCGGAATCCGGCACCACCTCCATGACGGCGTCGCCGGCGCGGATCACGCCGCCGATGGTGTGTGCGTTCAACTGATGGATCACGCCCGACGTCGGCGCGCGCATCTCGATGCGCTCGAGTATGTCGCGCGCCGCGACGCTTCGCTCGCTGAGTTCGGCTTCCTTGCCCTGTGCTTCGCCGAGGTCCTTGACGACTTCGGTGCGCACATCCTGGTCGAGCCTGACCAGTTGCAGCTTCGCCTCGTCGACCTTGGTCTTGGTTTCGGCGATGGTCGAAATCAACTGGCCCCGTTCACCCTCGATTCTGGCGGCCTCACGCTGCAGCGCCGTGAGCCGCGCGATAGGCACGAGACGCTTGTCAAACAGCTCCTGCACGCCGGTCAGTTCGCCGGCGATCAGCTCCAACTGCTTGGCCTTGGAAGCGACCTGCGCCTCGAGGCCCACGATCTCCTCGCCAAGCTGCGATACCTTGCTCTTGAGCAGTTCCTTCTGGCTCTCGCGCGCGGTTGTCCGCGCCCGGAACAGCGACGCTTCCGAAGCCAGCACCGTCTTGACGTTGGGATCATCGAGCCGCGACGACATTTCCGGCGGAATCGTCGGCTTGGGCAACCCGTCGCGCTCGGCGACCAGCCGCGCGATCTTCGCCCGCGCTTCATCGAGCTGCTTGCTGACAACCTGAAGGCTGGCTTGCGCCTGGGTCGCGTCCAGTCGCAGCAGCAGGTCGCCGGCGTTAACCCGCATGCCATTGTGGACCGGGATCTGCGCAACGACGCCACCGGTCGGATGCTGGATGGTCTTGACGTTGGACTGCACCACCAGATTGCCCGGCACCACCACGGCGCCCGACAGCGGCACCAGCGTCATCCAGCCGCCTGCCACGCCGCCGACAATCAGCAGCGCCCGAAGGCCGGTGCGTAGTTCACCCTCGAAGGCACGTCCCGCGCGCAGCACGATGCTTTCGCCGGGCGCGCCCGCCATGTCCCTCGATCCATCGCGATCGGCGAGGAATGCGACGCCGGCGGTCAGGCCATTGCGGACCACGTTAGCGACCGAACGATCGCGCGCGATCGGACCGGCCGGGCTAGGCGGCGCCAGTTGCGGCGCCTCGATCCGCGGCGTCGGCCGCATATCGTCGATCGGCAGAATCTCCGGCTTCGACCTCGGGGGGTTCATCAACGACGGATCGTCGGGCGAGATGATCGGCCCCCGCGCCTGCCGCTCGGGGCGGGGCATACGTGGGGGAGCATACTCCACCGGGCCGCGCATTCCGCCCACCGGCGGCGTACGCATGAACTGCGGCTCACGCGTGCTGCTTGGGCTTCGCCGCGGCGGCGGCGGCTCCGGATCGAGAACCTCGGACTGCGATCCGAACGGGCCGAGCCATTCCAGCACCCTGCCCATCTTGCTTTTCTTCTTCGACCGCTTTGGCCGAACCTGCCGCGGGCGCCGCGAACCCGGGCGTCCCTCGTCATTCGCCGGACGACGAAGCGGGGGCCGCTGGTCCTGCTGATTGTCGAGTTCGAACGCCTGCCGCAAGCGCTGCAGTTCGAGAATCAGCGCCTGACCCTGCGGTGCCGCAGCATCCTCATCCGTTCCCTCGAACCGACGGCGCGAAACTCTATCCTCGGCATGCACGTGATCGAAACCCTTCATGATGGAACGCTTTCGGCAAGCGATGGACGCGGCTCAGCCTTGGCCTGCGGCGCATGCTGCGGCGTGCCCGGCACCTTGCCGCCAGCGTTGCGGACGCGCGCGAACACTTCCGCGCTTGGACCGAACGCGATCGCCTTGCCTTCATAGAGCACCATCGTCATGTCGAGCGCGGAGAGCGCGCTCGGACGATGTGAGATGACGACGACGATGGATTTATTCTGGCGCATGATGCCGATGGCGCGTGTCAGGGCGTTCTCGCCGTCGGCGTCCAGATTGGCGTTGGGCTCATCGAGCACGAGCAGAAAGGGATCGCCGTACACCGCGCGCGCCAAGCCGACCCGCTGCTTCTGCCCGGCCGACAACGACATGCCGCCCTGCCCGATACGCGTCGCATAGCCCTCCGGCAGGCGCAGGATGATGTCGTGGACGCCGGCGATCTGCGCCGCTTTCAGGATGGCGTCAGAGTTAGCGTTATCGTCGAAGCGGCAGATGTTTTCCGCCACGGTGCCGTCGAACAGACCGACATCCTGCGGCAGGTAACCGATGTGCCGCCCGAGATCCTCGTTGCGCCATTGATCGAGCGACGCACCGTCGAGCCGCACGGCGCCGCGATGTGCCGGCCAGATTCCGACCAGCGCCTTCGACAGCGAGGTCTTGCCCGACGCACTGGCGCCGAGCAGCGCCAGCCCAGACCCGGCCTTGAGCGAGAACGTGACGCCGGAGACGATCGGCATATCGAAGCCCGGTGCCGCTACCGCGAGGTTTTGCACGGACAATTCGCGGCCGGGGCGCGGCAGCTTGACCGGCGGCGCCGGCGGCTGTGCGGTTGCCTTCAAGATGTCGCGCAGGCGCGCAAGGCCCTGGCGGGCAGCGGACAATTGCTTCCAGGTGCCGAGTGCAATTTCAACCGGCGCGAGGGCACGCCCCATCAGGATCGAGGACGCGATCATGATGCCGCCCGACGCCTTGTCGGCGATGACGAGATAGGCGCCCATGCCCAGCATCCCCGACTGCAGGATGTAGCGCAGCACCTTCGCACTCGAACCGAGATTGGAATAGACGTCGGTCGCGCGGATGTTCTCCTGCAGATAGCGCTCGTTGGCCTGTGACCACCGCGCCGTCAGCCGGTCCGTCATGCCGAGCGCACGGACGATCTCCGCGTTGCGCTGGGTTGCATCCGCCAGCACCTGCCGCTGCGCGTTCAGGTCCGACGCCGCCTTGGTCGCGCCGCGCGAAATCCGCTCGGTCACCAGCGTCATGGCGATGATCGCGGCGGTGCCGAGCAGCGCGGTGAAGCCGATCAAGGGATGAAACAGGAACAGCCCGATCAGGAACACCGGAATCCAGGGCATGTCGAGGAAAGCGGTCGGCCCCATGCCCGACATGAAGGTGCGCACCTGATCGAGATCGCGCAGCGGCTGCTGCATCAGGACCGGCTTCACCCCGCGCAGCGGCAGGGTAGCAAGCGCCGAATGGATCGCTTCCTGCAGACCGCCATCGAACAGCGTCGCAATCCTGCAAAGCATCCGCGAGCGCATCGCATCGAAATAGCCCTGCACGACATAGGCGATCAGCACCATCAAGGAGAGACCGAACAGGGTCGCGAGGTTGCGGCTCGGGATCACCCGGTCGTAGACCTGCAGCATATAAAGCGAGCCCGACAGCATCAGGATGTTGATGACACCGCTGAACACCGCCACGCCGATCATGCGGCGCGCGCTGTCGCGAAGCGCGTTCGCGACCGGATCGCCGGCGTTCAGTGTCGAAAGCAGACCTGAAAGGACGCGGGGCGTCGCCGCAGCCCGCGTCCGGTTCTGTGCCTGCCCCTGAGCGATACTCATTGAACTGCCCTTTGACCCGCTCGAGCGTCGGGTTTCCCTGCAAGGTCTGCTTGACGCGCGATGCAGACCATTTTTCGACGAGAATGCGACGAATGCCGGTTGTTCAAGTTCGCTCGCGGGTAGAAAGGTGGCAAACGCCGCGCTGTCGCCTGCCCCATGTGGCGTGGCCAAGCAAAATTCCGGCACGAACGAGTCCGCCTCCGGGATGGCCGCGGCAAGCGCCGATAACGGCTGCGATTTCCATCCCTTGCGCAGGTTTCATCCGCCTTTTTTTGCCGTGAGGC
>CADEDX010000014.1:0-9464 GCA_902826195.1 uncultured Bradyrhizobium sp.
GGTACGTGAGCTGGGTTCAAAACGTCGTGAGACAGTTTGGTCCCTATCTGCCGTGGGTGTTCGAGACTTGAGAGGAGCTGTCCCTAGTACGAGAGGACCGGGATGGACGTACCTCTGGTGTACCAGTTGTTCCGCCAGGAGCAGCGCTGGGTAGCTAAGTACGGACGGGATAACCGCTGAAAGCATCTAAGCGGGAAGCCCCCCTCAAAACAAGGTCTCGCTGAGAGCCGTGGAAGACCACCACGTTGATAGGCCGGGTGTGGAAGTGCAGTAATGCATGTAGCTTACCGGTACTAATCGTTCGATTGGCTTGATTGCTCTCATTTTCAGTGTCCATAGCGCATCATGCGCAATGACGACTGACTGCTTGCTTCGTATCTTTGTCTTTCGCCGGCCTGGTGGTTCTAGCGAGGAGCATGAACCCGATCCCATCCCGAACTCGGCCGTTAAACTCCTCAGCGCCAATGGTACTATGGCTTAAGCCCTGGGAGAGTAGGTCGCTGCCAGGCCTGCCAAAGACAAAGAATTTCCTCTTTACGTGTCACGATCAAACAAAACGCCGCCTTCCTTCGGGAAGGCGGCGTTTTCGTTTGGCGTGCGGGCACCACAAAAAGTGGCGTGGCGTCGACGCAACTAAATTGGTTGAGGGGATGAAACGACCATATCCGCAGCCACCAATCGACGCTCCCAAAGGCACCGTATGGTTCGGCGGTCCAATTGGGTGGTTTGATCTCACTGATCATCCGGGGCGATGACCTCGATCTGGAGAATGTCACGCGTCTGTTGCTCGTCGTGCCAACTTCGACCCGAGTAAAAGGGCAGCCGTTATCGAAAAGGCCTGAAGCTCCCATCGCAAAGTTCAGTTCATGGGCGGTCAAGTTGACCTCGCAAGAGACCGACGAATGGGATGTTTCGGAGGCAATTAGACTCCTCATCAACTGTTTCCCCACGAAGCCTGGCGTCTGGCGGCAGATCCTTGCAACTGCCGACGCTCGTCTGAGCGTAGGCCTTCGCCTCGAAACCGCCAACCAGGGCTTCTCGCTGCCTTCCGACATTCTGCAGTTCGCAGCCGATCGCAATATCGACTTCGACTTCGACATCTACGATCGTACGATGGCTTAAGCCTTGGAAGGCAGGCCGCTGGGTCAGCGGCCAAACCAGACTCAGCCCCTGCCCGCCAATTGCGGGAAATGCATTTCAGCGAAGCTGATCGATCCACCGCGCAGTCCCTCACAGACTTGGCACTTTGGCGTCAAATAGTGTGTCTTGAGGTCCGCAAACTCGCCCTCTGAGCGTCCGAAACATAGGTGGAGCGATCACCAAACTCTGAACGGGTTGTGATCATTCGGCCACGATTCGGGAATCAGCTTCCGCACTGGTTCATTCGCGATTCAGTTGAGTTCCGTTAAGTCCTTTGCCCATTCAACATTGCCCTTCAAGGAGAGCCTGTCCATGCGTCAGATATTTCGTCCCGCCGCTTCTGCCCTGAGCGTTGCCTGTCTAGCGCTCGCGATCTCGGCGATCTCAAGCGGCGAAGTACTGGCGCAGGCCAAGCAGGCGGCGCCGAAGCAGGCTGCGCCGGCCCAGGCCGCGCCGCCGTCGGCAGCCGAAGCTCCCGCCATCAAGCAGATCGCGCTGACCGACAAACAGGTCGAGGGTGTGCTTGCGGCGCAGAAGGATATCGACGCGATCACCGACAAGATTCCCGATAATGCTAAGCCGGACCCGAAGGTCGACGCCCAGCTCGACGCGGTCGCCAAGAAAAGCGGTTTTGCCAACTACGACGAATACAACACGGTGGTGGACAACATCAGCCTGGTGCTCGGCGGATTCGATCCCGCGACGAAAAAGTTCGTCGGCGCCGAGACCGTGCTCAAGGCGCAGATCGCCCAGATTCAGGCTGACAAGAAGATGCCGGCCAAGGACAAGAAGGAGGCGCTCGCCGATCTCAACGAGGCGCTGAAGTCTCCGCCGCCGGCGATCGAGAACAAGGGCAACATCGATATTGTCGCCAAGTATTACGACAAGCTCGCCGAAGCGCTCGGCGAGGGCGAGGAATAATCGCAAACAGAACCAGCCAACGAAGAAGCCCCGGAGCAATCTCCGGGGCTACTTTTTTGTCGCCGATCGGCTGCTTCAAATGTCGCCCGCTCAGGTGCGGGTGCGCATCCGCATCATGAAGCTGTCGTAGCTCAGTTCAGCCACCTGATTCCAGGCCAGCGATTCGTTGCGGAACGCCGACAGGCTCGTATACATCTTGTTGAAATGCGGATTGGTCTTGGAGAGATCCGCGTAGATGCCGTTGGCGGCATTGTAGCAGGCCTCCAGCACTTCCTGCGGGAACGGCCGCAGGATCGCGCCGGCCGCCAACAGCCGCTTCAGCGCGGGCGGATTGACATAGTCGTATTTGCCGGTGACCCAGGTGAACGTGTCGTAGGAAGCGGTCTCGATCGCGGCCTGATAGTGTTTCGGCAGCTGATTCCACTTCTCCATGTTCATGATGTTGTGGCCTTGGCCGGTGCCTTCCCACCAGCCTGGATAGTAGTAGTATTTTGCGACCTTCACGAAGCCGAGCTTTTCATCATCGTAAGGTCCGACCCACTCTGCCGCGTCGATCGTGCCTTTTTCCAGCGCCGGATAGATGTCGCCGCCCGCGATCTGCTGCGGCACGCCGCCGACTTTGGCAATGATGGTGCCTGCGAATCCGCCGACGCGGAATTTCAGGCCCTTAAGGTCATCGACCGACTTGATCTCCTTCCGGAACCAGCCGCCCATCTGGGCGCCGGTGCTTCCCGTGGGAACGCCGATGCACTTGTACTCCTTCAGGAGGTCGTTGAGCATGTCCATGCCGCCGCCGAAGCGCAGCCATGAGATATGCGCGCGTGTATTGAGACCGAACGGCAACGAGGTGCCGAACGTGAAGGCGGGATCCTTGCCCCAGTAGTAATAAAGCGCGGTATTGCCCATCTCGACAGTGCCGTTCGAGACGGCGTCGAGCACCTGCAGGCCGGGGACGATTTCGCCCGCTGCAAATGACTGGATCTGGAATTTGTTGTCGGTGATTTCGGCGACGCGTTTGACGAAATATTCGCAGCCGCCGTAGAGCGTATCGAGCGCTTTCGGCCAGCTCGCCGTCAACCGCCACTTTATTTCCGGATTGGTTTGCGCAATCGCCGGCGCAGCAACCGCACTTGCGGCAAGGCCGACGCCACCGACTTTCAAGAAATCACGACGTTTCATATTTTGCTTCCCCTCTGCGTTTGCCCGGCCAGCGGACGACGGTCTTGTGCCGCCTTGCTGATTCTTTCCGTTGGTCGGTGCTGGTCTGGTGTTTGTGCAATATGGGCCCTGAAACCAAGGCTCTTGGTTCTTCGATTATCAATTCCCGGCTCTATGGACCTGAGGGCAGGATGACGAATTGGTGATGGATAATCAAGGGCTCTGGTTCCACCGCAGGTGCGAAGGATTGCCTGAATCCTGAGCGCTCGATCTGGCTTACGGCCAAGAGCCAAGATTGCCGCTGACGCCGATTGCCGCCGCCTGCTAGTGAAAAGCTGCAATTCTCTCGCTGGAGTTCTCAATGGCCGACAAAAAAGTGGTGGTCGCGGGTGCGACAGGGCTGGTGGGAAATGCCGCACTGCGGCACTTCGGGCGTGCCGGCGGCTGTGATGTTGTCGCACTATCGCGACGCAAGCCGCGCGAGCTGTATGGCGCCCGCCCTGTATCGATCGACCTGACCGATCCGGCGCAGTGCACGCAAGCGGCCACATCGATCAAGGATGCAACCCATCTCGTCTATGCGGCGCTCTATGAAGGGCCGAACCTGATCGACGGCTGGCGCGATCCGGAGCAAATCCGGACCAATGACGCGATGCTGCGCAATCTGATGGCCGCGCTCGAACCGGTAGCGCCCGGGCTCCGCCATGTCGCGCTGCTGCAGGGCACCAAGGCATATGGCGTCCATGTTCGCCCGCTCATCGTGCCCGCGCGAGAAGGCCGTTCGGAAATGTACGAGCAGCCGAACTTCTATTGGGCGCAGGAAAAATTTCTGCGCGAATTACAGCACGGCAAGGCCTGGCACTGGAGCATCCTGCGTCCGGTGCTGATCGTCGGCGAAGCGATGGGCGGGGCGATGGATCTGATCCCGCCGCTCGGCGTCTATGCGGCAATGATGCGCGAGCAGGGACGGCCGCTGGATTACCCCGGCGGCGCGGCGCGGGTATCGCAGGCGGTCGATGTCGACCTGCTGGCGCGCGCCATCGCCTGGTCTGGCGAAACCGCCGCAGCGCGCAACGAAGCGTTCAACGTCACCAATGGCGATGTCTTCACCTGGGAGAATGTCTGGCCGGCAATTACAGAAGCGCTTGAGATGAAGGCTGGCAAGCCGGCGCCATTATCGATGGCGCAGGAATATCCGAATTGGATCGCGCCTTGGAACGAGCTGCGCCGAAGGCACGATCTGGTTTCGCCTGAACTGGAAGCGTTCGTCGGCCTGTCGTTCCAGTATGCCGATTACAGCATGCGTTACGGCCAGACCCAGCCGGGGCCGCCCTCGATCGTCTCGACCGTGAAGATCAACCAGGCCGGCTTCACCGAGATGATGGACACGGAAGTGATGTTCCGCAAATGGTTCGCCCATGCGCGGGCGAGCCGGCTGTTGCCGTAATCTAGCGCGGCGCGGCGAACGCCGCTTCCATCGCCTTGCGCGTCTTGATGGCGTCGTTGTTCGCGTCGAACTCGACGTCGCTCCAGCGCACCACAGCGCCATGGGCAATGCCGTTCTTCAGCTTGACGCGATGGGCGAGCCCGATCGGCAATGCACCGGCCGCGAGACTTTTCTGCGCCGGCATCAATTTGCCCCACACCGTGTAGCCGCCTTCGCCGTCGAGCATTTCGCCGGCGCGCAGTTCACGCTTGGCGACGGCGGCGACGTCGCCGCGGAAATCATGTGGCTGCCCGGTCGGCTCGTTGCGCAGCGCCGCCGAAAGGATCGAGATGTTCAGCTCGAGTCCGATCAAATGATAAGGCTTGTACATCGCGGCATAGCGGCCCGAAGCATCGGTCTTCAGCCCGTACTGCTTGAAGCATTCGGCGGCGTAGTCGTTCGGCGCTTCCAGCACGACGTAGACGCCCCAGCGCAGATCGCGAAACACCGGTCGACCGTCGCGCTCCAACGACGACACGACTTCCGCCAATCCGGCCTTTTCCAGCACGCCGCCTTTATCGCGCGGCCGCATCACATGCGGCAGATCGTCGACGCCGCAGGGCGGAAACAGCAGGCCGTCTGACGGCACGTCCAGTCCGCAGGCGTTGGCGATCGCGGCCATTTCGATCGCGGATTTGGTGCCGTCCAGAAACGAGTTGAACATTTGCGGGTTCATGCCGGCCGACTGCGCTTCGCCGGCCGTCAGCCCGTAATGGCCCCAGACGCCTTCCGGCGTCACGTCGTGATAGGCCGGCAGGTACTTGGTGCCCTTGCCGGCGGCGACGACGCGAAAGCCGGTCGCACGCGCCCAGTCCACCATCTCGGCGGTCAGCGCCGGCTGGTCGCCATAGGCCAGCGAATAGACCACGCCGGCTTTACGCGCTTCCTCGGCCAATAGCGGACCGGCCAGCACGTCAGCCTCGACATTGACCATGACGACATGCTTGCCCGCCGCAATCGCCGCGCGGGCGTGCCGGATGCCGACGGCGGGATTGCCGGTCGCTTCGACGACGACATCCATCGCACCGCCCGAAATCGCGCGCGCCCCGTCATCGGTGAAGGCAGTTCGCGCGATCCGCTCGGCATCCCAACCGACGGTGCGGCAGGCTTCGCGGGCACGGTCGCGATCGAGATCGATGATGATGGGCACTTCAAGCCCCGGCGTGTGCGGCACCTGCGACAAGAACATCGAACCAAATTTTCCGGCGCCGATCAGCGCGACGCGAACCGGTTTGCCGGCCGCATGGCGGGCGGAGAGGAGGCGGTGAAGGTTCATGGGGGCAGTATCCAACGAGTAAAATTGCTGACGCGATGTCTCTACCTCGTCATTGCCGGGCTCGTCCCGGCCATCCACGTTCTTCGCTGCTGCGTATCAAGACGTGGATGCCCGGCACAAGGCCGGGCATGCTTAGTTCGACGCGTACGACTACTCAGCCGCCTGGCGATGGGCGCGCGCCAGCCGCAGCAATATGTCGTCGTCAGCGGTCTCGATCGGCGTGAAATCACGGTGCGCGATGTATTCCGGCCGGGTCGGCGTGCGGATATAGTTCGAAACCGCGTTCAGTGTCAGATAGACGATCTTGCGCGGATAGGGCGTGATGTTGCCGGCAGAGCCGTGCACCAGATTACCGTGGAACATCAGCATGCCGCCGGCCTTGCCGGTCGGGGCGACGATGCCGCCTTCGCTGACGAGTTTCGTCACGGTCGCCTCGTCCAGCGTCCACAGCGGGTAGGACGTGGTCTCCAGGTCATGCGAGGCCTTGAGGTCGCCGGCGTGCTGGCTTTTCGGCACCAGCATCAGGGGTCCGTTGATCGGCATCACCTCGTCGAGGAAGATCGCGATGTTCATCGCGCGCGGCTCGGGCATGCCGTCGTCGCGCTTCCAGGTGCCGTAATCCTGGTGCCATTGCCAGACGTCGCCGGTGAAGGCAGCTTTGGCGTTGATCTTGAACTGGTGCATGTAGAGCTTCTCGCCGAATAGCTGCTCGATCGGCTCGATCATTCGCGGATGCGCACCGAGCGCACCGAAGGCTTCGTTATAGAGATGCGCGGCAAAAGCGGTGCGCGGCGCACCGCTCTTCTCGCGCCACACCTCGGGCCGGTTGGCGTCGTAGATGTTGACCGCCTCGCGGGCGAGGTAATCCACTTCTTCCTGGCTGAACAGTTCGGGCAGGAACAGCCAGCCTTCGCGGTTGAAGAATTCGATCTGCTCTGGCGTCAATTTCATGGCGTTCTCTCCTGTTTGATTCTTGTTTTGCTTTTGCTTCGTCATGGCCGGGCGTGAACCGGCCATCCACGTCCTTCTCTCAACAAGCAAGACGTGGATGCCCGGCACAAGGCCGGGCATGACGGATAGTTATGCCGCCTTATCGGTCGCTCTCAGTCTCTCCTCCGTCATCCGTCCCGCCGTCTGCGCGTGCGCAAGCGCTACGGCCTCCGCGGCCTTGGCATTGCCTGCAAAAATCGGCGCGGCGATGGCCTCGTGCTCGGCCCAGGCGCTGTCGCGGTAATCGAGTTCGGCGAGCACCGTCGCCATCGAGCGGCGCATATGCGGCCATTGCGGCGCAATCATCTCCTCGATCGCTGGATTGCCCGCGAGATGGTAGATCGCTCGGTGAAAATCGACGTCGAGCGCAATCAGCCGCGACAGCGGCGTGTCGCTGCCGATGCTTCGTCCCGCCTCCAGCGCGGCCTCGAGCTGCGCGCGTCCTGCAGCATCCGACCTAGCCCTCCCGGCCGCGAGCCGGGCAGCCAGGGCGTCGATGGCGCCGCGCACCTCGTAGAGCTGGCGGATGCGCTCCGGATCGAGCCGTGTGACTTCAAAGCCGCGGCGGCCGCTTTCGGCGACAAGTCCCTGCCGGTGCAGGAGATGCAGAGCGTGGGATACCGGCTGGCGCGAGACGCCGAGCTTATCCGCCAGCTCGTTCTGCCGGATGCGATGGCCGGGCGGCAGTGAACGGTCGGTGATCGCCTCGAGGATCCGGGCATAGACCTGGTCGATCAGGTTGGGGAGCGGATCCAAAGGGATCATGCTGGACAAATCCAGTATCGAATACGGAATTCCGTATTCGATACTCTGTGGTCGGGTGCGCGTCAACAGCCTTTCCGCGGGGAACGTGCCAAATCCGACGTTGCGCGCTAAGCAAAAGGACCCGGCCCCATCCCCCGATCGACAGGGGCGTGCGTGTCATCCTCATTCCGCCCGCCGACCCCAGAGCGCCCCTCCATGCTGCAGCCGACAATCCGAAAGCGAATCCTCGGCATCGCCCTCGGATTGATCTTCCTGATGGCGATCACGTCGGCGCTCTCGACGGTGATGACGCGCAAGATCGCCCACCAACTCGACGAGTTCAGCTCCAGATATGTCGAAGCGTATGGCCACCTGGCGCGGATGAATATCCGTTCGCTGGAGCAGGCGCTGGCGCTGCGCCGGCTGATGATCAGCCGGATGCAGTCGCCGCCCGACGAGCCATCCATGGCGGACCAGCGCAAAATCTATGAGGCGAAGGGCCAGGAAATCGAAAAGGAAGCGCAGGCGGCGCGCGCCCTGATCAACGCGATCATCGATGACAACTCGACTTCGTCCGATAATGCCCGGCTCGGCCGGATCGACGATCGGATCGAGCACGTGACCAGCGATCTTCACCGCTACCTCGGTGAAGAATACAAGCGGCTGCTGATGCTGCTCGAAGCCGGGAATATCCCGGAGGCCCGGGCCAGCGTGGCGCGGACCGACGAACTGCGCGACGATCTCAACCAGCGGATCGAGGTGATCCGCACCGACATGCTGGCGTTGGTCCGCGGCGATGCCGAGATGACGATGCGCGACCAGAAGACCGCCATTGTCATCTCCGTGGTCCTGACCCTGCTCGCGAGCATCCTGGGGCTGATATTTTCACTTTTTATCAGCACCGGGATAACCGGCCCGGTGCGGCGGCTGCTGGACGGCACCCGTGCCGTCGAAGCCGGCCGGCTCGATGGATCGATCGACGTCACCACGCGCGACGAGATCGGCCAGCTTACGACCGCGTTCAACAACATGGTCGAGCAGTTGCGCCACAAGGAACGCCTGCGTGAAACTTTTGGCCGCTATGTCGATCCGCGCGTCGTCGAAGGCCTGATCGACCGACAGTCGCCGACCACCAGTGATGGCGAGCGGCGGGTGATGACGGTGCTGTTCTGCGACATGAAGGGGTTTACGAGTCTCAGCGAGGGCATGACGCCACAGGGCCTCGTCAAGGTAATGAACCATTACCTGTCGACGATGTCTGGGCCGATCCGCAGCCATCGCGGCATCATCGACAAATATATCGGCGACGCCATCATGGCCTATTGGGGCCCTCCCTTCACCGAGCATAGCGAGCAGGCGCGGCTGGCGTGCCTCGCGGCTGTCGAGATGGCCGATCGCGGCGCGGCGCTGCGAACGGAATTGCCCGAACTGCTTGGCGTGCGCACGGTGCCGAGCGATTGCGATGTCCGTATCGGTGTCGCGACCGGCGAGGTGCTGGTCGGCAGCATCGGCTCGGAATTCATGATGAGCTACACGGTGATGGGCGACGCGGTGAACCTCGCGTCGCGCCTGGAGAACGCCAACAAGATCTACGGCACGCACTCGCTGGCGTCGGAGCCTGCGATCACCGCGGCCGGCGATGCCATCGAGGTTCGCGAGATCGACCGCCTGGTGGTGGCCGGACAGACCAAACCCGAAGCGGTGTTCGAGATCATGGGCCGCAAGGACGAACTCGGCGAAAAACTGCTG
>CADEDX010000014.1:9474-13016 GCA_902826195.1 uncultured Bradyrhizobium sp.
GCTGGCGGTGCGGCAACGATATGCCGATGGGCTCGCCGCCTATCGCGCGCGGCGCTGGGATGACGCACGACAGGCATTCCGCGCGGCGCTGGACGTGATGCCCGGCGACGGGCCATCGCTGATGCTCGCACGGCGCGTCGAGGAGTTTCGGGCCAATCCGCCGCCAGTGGATTGGGACGGCGCGTGGCGTCTCGATCAGAAGTGATTGTGGTTCGGGCTTACGCCGCCAGAAACTCCAGCACGATCTTGCAATACGCCTGCGGTGCCTGTTCGAACATCGGATGGGTGGTGCCCGGGATCATCGCGATGCGCGATCCCTTCACGTTCGCCGCCAGCGCATTCAGCACCTTTGGCAGCGCGCCCTTGGTGTTGGCGCCGCCGATGAACAACGTCGGCGTCTGGATCGCTTCCGCATCGGCTTTTGAGAACGGCGGCCGCTGGTCGCGCATCTGACCGATCAGCGTCGTGGCATTGTCGCGCAGAAGCTGCTTTGGCGTCGCCGGCAGCCGGTTCCAGGCGCCGGGGCCTTCCAGCGCGTCCAGAAACAGCTGCAGTCCGCCGTCGATGTCGCCTTTGGCGATCACCTCGGCGGAAGCCGCAATCCGCGCCGCCAGCGGCGAGGGGCCGGGTTGGTAATCGGGATCCAGCGTGCCGTCGAGTTCGCCGCCGGGTTCGGCCAGGATCAGCCTGCGCAACAGATCAGGCCTCCGCTGCGCGACGCGAAAGCAGATGTGTCCGCCGCGGGAATGGCCCATCAGGTCGAGTGGTCCGGTATCGAGCTTCTCGATGAAGCCGATCACGTCCTCGACATGCTGCGCGATCGAATAGGTGTCGCCGACGCCGTCCCAGTGCTCAGGGAAGAAGTGGCGCAACGACGGGGCGATTACGCGGTGATGGCGGGTCAAGGGCCCGAGCACCGAGGACCAGATCCGGAAGTCGGACAGCGAGCCATGCACGCAGACCAGTGGCGGGACATTGCCGGCGCTCTGGCCGACATCGAGATAGGCCATGTCATAGCCGTTGACGTGAAGGGTCTGCATCGGGGCTCGTGCGGTAGGAGTAGCGAGGGCGTTGACAGTGGCCCAGATCACCGGAAGTTGTTCATGCCGTCAAGTTTCATCGGGTTTCGGGTGGATAGCAGGAATCTCCAAGCCTAGATTTGGGCTCAAGAGGAGGCTGGGTGGCATTGAGCAGGAGACGACGGAGCTAGCCATGACCGGGCACCATTTTACGATATTCGACACCGCGATCGGCCGCTGCGGCATCGTCTGGGGCGAGCGCGGCATCATCTCGGTGCAACTGCCGATGGGCGACGAGAAGAAGACCCGCAGCCGCCTGCAGCAGCGCCATGACGATCTCATCGAGACGCCGCCGACCGCGAAGGTGCAGGCCGCGATCGACGGCATTGTGGAACTGCTCGAGGGCAAGCCGAACGACCTCGCGGATGTCGTGCTCGATCTCGATGGCGTGCCCGAATTCAACCGCGGCGTCTACGACATCGCGCGCACCATTCCGCCGGGCAAGACCATGACTTATGGCGATATCGCGAAAAAACTCGGTGGCGTCGAGCTATCGCGCGACGTCGGCCAGGCGCTCGGCCGCAACCCCTGTCCGATCGTGGTGCCGTGCCACCGCGTGCTGGCGGCCGGCAACAAGCCTGGCGGTTTCTCCGCCAACGGCGGCGTGGTGACGAAATTGAAGATGCTGGCGATCGAGGGCGCGCCGGTAAACCACACGCCGAGCCTGTTCGACTGAGTGGCCTTGGTTCAATCAAGGGCGAGCTCGAGCATCGTGGGGTCACTCTAAGCCGCTATTCCAGGGCGCGCAAAGCGCGAACCCGGAACCAAGTCACCGCAAAACAGGTCTTGATTTCATAACCCGCACCATCCGCGCGGAGAGTTGGATTCCGGGTTCGCCGCGTTGCGACGCCCCGGAATGACGACGTGGCGGTTGACGGATCACCGTCCCTTGAAGTTCGGCGTGCGCTTCTCGTTGAAGGCCAGCACGCCTTCGCGGCGGTCCTCGGTCGGGACCATGCGGTTATAGGCCTCGATCTCAAGCGCAAGGCCATCGCGCAACGATGATTGCAGGCCGCGGTGGATCGACAGCTTTGCTTGACGAGTAGAGATGGGGGCATTGCGGGCGATGCGTGCGGCGGTCGCCAGCGCCGCCGGCAGCAACTCGGAGAGCGGAAACACCTCATTCACAAGACCCCATTCGCGCGCTTCCGCGGCCGAGAACGGCTTGCCGGTCAGGATCAGCTCCTTGGCGCGGCGTTCGCCGACGGCGCGGGGGAGGGTCTGCGTGCCGCCGCCGCCCGGCATGATGCCGAGCGTCACCTCGGTGAGCGCGAAGCGTGCGCTCTCGGCCGCGTAGAGGAAATCGCAAGCTCCCGCGATCTCGCAGCCGCCGCCATAGGCCGCGCCATTGACGGCGCCGATGATCGGCACCGGGCAATCGATCAGCGCCCGCACCATCCGCTCGAAGATGACGTGCTGGCGCGTCCACGCCTCGTCGGTCATGCCGCGGCGCTCCTTCAGGTCGCCGCCGGCGCAAAACGCCTTGTCGCCGGCGCCGGTCAGGACGATGCAGCGCAGGCTTTTCGGATCCAGCGCCACGTCCTCGAAATAGCGAACGAGGTCGCGGCCCATCTGGGTGTTGAGCGCGTTGGAGGCGTCCGGCCGGTTGAGCCTGACGATCGCCACGTGCTGATCGACCGGCTCGATCGACAGCGTCTCGAACTCAGGCGTGCCCGCGCTCATATCGCCTCGCAGGAAAATCCGTTGCCGTTGCGCCGGATCTTTCCGACCGACGGCGAGGGGAAATGCGCGGTGCAGCACAGCGTATCGCTGTCGCAGTAGCGCTCCAGGAACTGCCGGCGCGTCGCCGCCGCCTGCGGCTGGTCGACGTCGAACTTGGGTGACAAATCCGGAAAGCGGGTTTGCAGCGGCGAATGCATCAGGTCGCCGGAGAACACCGCGTCGTCCTTGCCGCGGCCGAAGGTGAAGGCGACATGGCCCGGCGTGTGGCCCGGCGTCGGCAGGATGCGCGCATGGTCGCCGATCGCGTAGTCGTCGCGCACGATGTCGGCCAGCTTTGCCTCGACCACCGGCAAGACGCTGTCGCCAAATGGCGGCACCGGCGTCTTCGCGTGGGTTTCGGTCCAGTAGTCGAACTCGGTCTTGCCGAACACGTAGCGCGCCTTGGGGAAGGTCGGGACCCAGCGGCCATTGTCGAGCCGCGTGTTCCAGCCGACATGGTCGACATGGAGATGCGTGCACATGACATAGTCGATGTCGTCGACGGAAAATCCGGCGGCGGCAAGTGCCTTGATGTAGGTGTCGTCGGTCTTCATGTTCCATTTCGGCCGCAGCGGCCGCGGCTTGTCGTTGCCGATGCAGCTGTCGATCAGGATGGTGTGGTGCGGCGTTCTCACCACATAGGACTGGAAGCACAGGATCAGCACGTCATTAGCGTCGAGCGCGCCGGCCTTCTGCATCCAGGCCCGGTTCTCCGCCAGCAGTTCCGGCGTCAGGCACGCA
>CADEDX010000014.1:13081-29308 GCA_902826195.1 uncultured Bradyrhizobium sp.
TGACGGAGGGAATGATGAAATTGGCGAGGATGTCGAGCGGAGCATTTCCCTGCCGGGGGCTGCCATAAAGCCCTGCAGTCGTCACGACCACAAGGTCGAGTTCGGGGACGATGAAGATGCGCTGGCCGCCGAGGCCCCGGGCTGCAATCCACTTCACATCCTTGTCGCCGGACAGCGTACGGCCCATCCACCATTGCTGCCCGTAATAGAACAGCCCGCCGAAATAGCCGATCGCCTGGAAGCGCGGCGTGACCGACTGCTCGATCCATTTTTCAGAGACAATTGGCTTGCCGCCCCACATACCCTTGTTGAGCACGAGTTGGCCGATCTTTGCAGCGTCGCGCGGGCGCAAGCGGAGGCCGGCGGCCGCCGAGATATGCTCATTCCGGTACTTCATCCATTCCCAGTCCGAGATGCCGAGCGGAGCAAACAGCGCTTCGCGCGCGAACGCCTCCACCGGCTTGCCCGAGACGCGCTCGATGACGTTGCCGAGCAGGTCGGTCTCGCCGCTGTTGTAATTCCAGACGGTGCCCGGGAGTGCTGCGATCGGCTCGGACAGGATATAGCGGAACGGGTCGACTTGGGTGGCGAGTTGCCGTTCGTCATTTTGGAGATCGGCCCACGGGCGGTTCTGGTCCCATTGCATGCCCGACGACATGTTGAGGAGATGACGGAGGGTGACGTTGTCCCAGCCCGCCGTTTTCGCCGCCGCGTAATCCGGGAAGAATTTGACGATGGGCTCATCCACGGCCTTGATCAGTTCGCGGTCGATCGCAATTCCGACCAAGAGCGATGTCACGCTTTTCGAGACCGAGCGCATGTCATGCTTGGTGGTGGCATCGAACTCGTATGTTCCCCGGTCCGTTCCCCAGAGCTGGTCCTCGCCGGCAAAGTACTGCTCGAACACCAGCTTGCCCTGGCGAACGATGACCACGGAATGCACGTTGGCATTGGTTGCCGCGAGCTTCGTCGCGATGCCGCACAGGCGCGCGCCATCGAGGCCGACGCTCTCCGGTGTCGCTGTCGGCCAGCCATCGTTCAGGGATGTGGAATTTCCGCAGGCGAGATTGCGCTGGCCGGTCTGGAATGACTGCGTCTGCGCAGCCGTAGCAGTGGCCGCGACCATAAAGAGAGCGGCAAGGCCGAGGCGCCGCAATTCTTTGCCAGCCTCGCGCATGCCGCTCTCCATTTCCTTAGCGTTACGCCGGCGGTGGGACCGAGATCTTCACCGACGGCCGCTCCATCGCCTTCTGATAGAAAGCGTCGAGCTTCGGATAGGCCTTGCGCCAGCCGCAATCGGCAAAGCGGAAGTCGGCATAGCCGAGCACGCAAACGAGGCCGATCTGCGCGATGTTGAACGGCCCGGACAGCACGTCGGGCTTGTTCTCGAAGCGCGCCATGCCGGTCCAGGCCCGGTTCCAGTGATCGTCGGACCATGCCTTCCAGCGCATCGGCTCCGGCCGCACCATGTTTTCGTAACGGCACAGCAGCATGGAATCGAGCATGCCCTGCAGCAGCGAATGGTCGCTCTTGACCTTCCAGCGCTCGGGCCCGGAAGTGGGGATCAATTTGCCGCTGCCGGCGAGTTCATCGAGATATTCGACGATGACGTAGGAATCGAGAATAACGTCGCCATTGTCGAGGATCAGCACCGGCAGCTTCTTCAGCGGCGTGATCTTTGAATATTCCTCGTTGGCCTGACCCGGCGCGACGGCAGCAGCGGTGAATTCGATCTTGTCGATCAGCCCGGTCTCGATCGCAGCGATGCGGACCTTTCGGGCGAACGGCGAGGCGGGGGAGAAGGTAAGTTTCACGTTTCTTGCTTCCTTCGATGTTTTCTCCGTCATGGCCGGGCTTGTCCCGGCCATCCACGTCTTTCTCGTGGCAGAAGAGTCAAAACCTGGATGCCCGGCACAAGGCCGGGCATGACGAATTAGCTCATACCATTCCTAGGCCGGGATGATTTCCTGCCGCTGCTCGCCGAGGCCTTCGATGCCGAGCGTGACGACGTCGCCGACGTTGAGGAACTGCGGTGGTTTCATGCCGGCGCCGACGCCGGGCGGCGTGCCCGTGGTGATGATGTCACCGGGCAGCAGCGTGAGGAACGTCGACACGTAGGAAATGCACTTCGCTATCGAGAAGATCATGGTCGAGGTCGACCCGGTCTGGCAGCGCTTGCCGTTGACGTCGAGCCACATCGAAAGCTTCTGCACGTCGGGGATTTCATCCTTGGTGATGAGCCACGGGCCGACCGGGCCGAACGTGTCGTGCGACTTGCCCTTGGTCCACTGGCCACCGCGCTCGGTCTGGAAGTAGCGCTCGGAGACGTCGTTGCACACGCAATAACCGGCAACGTGATTGAGAGCATCGGCCTCGGAGACGTATTTGGCGCGGGTGCCGATGATGGCGGCAATTTCGACTTCCCAGTCGAGCTTGGTGGATTCGCGCGGTTTTTCGACCGCGTCGTTGGGACCTGAAAGCGAAGTGTTGGCCTTCAGGAAGAAGATCGGCTCGGGCGGAATCGGATTGCCGGTTTCCTTGGCGTGATCGACATAGTTGAGGCCGATGGCCACAAATTTCGAGATCCCGGTGACCGGCGCGCCGAAACGCTGCTTGCCTTCCACGGCAGGGAGTTTGGACGAGTCAAGCGCGGCGAGCTTGACCAGCGAGGCCGGCGCATAGGCCTCGCCGTCGAGGTCGCGGATGTGGGCCGACAGATCGCGCAACTGGCCGGATTTATCGATCAGGCCGGGCTTTTCCGCACCCTTGGCGCCGTAACGTACGAGCTTCATTTTAATACTCCCTACCGGATTTTCAGGCTTATTGGTGGTATACCTCGACAAGCTTCATGGAACAGTGGGGCAGGAAATTCAACTGCCGACTGACCTCAGTCAGCCACATAGCAGACCCTCATCCTGAGGAGGCCGCAATGCGCCGTCTCGAAGGATGGGCCGCGGGCCTCATGGTTCTCCTGGCGACGCGGAGCATCTTCCGGAGACGGCGCTAACGCGCCTCCTCCCCATGAGGGACGGGCTACAGCGCGACGAACTTGAACGCATCCCCTTCGCGCTTGATGTGGCCGGCATTGAAATGTCCGCCGATCACCAGCGTCGGGGTATCGGCAAAGCGGGAAAAAAGCTCGCGGCGGGTTGCGGCCGACTGTTGGGGATCGGAATCGGCGGTCGACGACCAGCCGAGATAGGCCATCTGGCAGGGGTGGTGGGCGACGTCCCCGGTGAGCAGGCTTTCCTCGCCCTCGGACCTGATGTGGATGCTCATATGGCCGGGGCTGTGGCCGGGCGTCGGTATCAGGGTGATTTCATCCGCAACGCGCGCGTCGCTGGCGACGAGATCGGCCTTGCCGGCGTCGGCGATCGGTTTCACGGAATCGCCGAACACGGCGACATGCGCGGGCTCGTGGCTGTGGTCGCGCCAGTGCTCGAATTCGGTCTTGCCGAACACGTAGCGGGCGTTGGCGAAGGTCGGCACCCATTTGCCGTCGACCAGAACGGTGTTCCAGCCGACATGATCGACATGCAGATGGGTACACAGCACGGTGTCGATGCTGTCGGGCGCAAAACCCGCCGCCGTCAGGGTTTCGAGGAACGGATAATTGCGGTTGTTCCAGGTCGGCACGTTCCGGCCTTGCTTGTCGTTGCCGAGCCCGGTATCGACGATGATCCGCCGCGATGGCGTCTCGACCAGCAGCGAGTGGATCGACATTTTCAGCCGGCCTTCCTCGGTCGCAAATTGGGGAATCAGCCAGGGCAGTTTCTGGATTTCCTCGTTGGTCGCGCGCGGCAGGATGAAACGGGTGCTGCCGACCGTCTCCATTTCGACGACCTTTGTGATTTTGACCTTGCCCACGGTCCAGTGCATCCGGCGTTCCCTCTATTGTTGTTGTCGATCCGGTTTTCCGGTTTATCGCGCGCAGTCGACGATGACGGTGCCGAGCTTGTCGCCTTTCTCCACCGCCAAATGCGCCTGCGCTGTATCCGACAGCGCGAACTGCGCGGCGATATTGTGAATGCGCTTGCCCGCCGCCAGCCACTTTGAAATGTCGGCCTGCGCCGCGGCCAGGAGCGGCGGCGGCAGTGCGAACAGCACCAGCGCGCGCAGCGCGATGCATTTTTCCATCAGCTCGCGCATCGGCACCACGGGCGTGCGGTTGCCATTGGTGGCATAGACCGCGATCGTCGAATTCATGCCCATCAGCTTCAGCGTGGTGGCGATATTGCCGCCGAAATCGACATCGACGACGCGGTCGACGCCGCGCTGGCCGGTGAAGGCCATTGCCTTGGCGACGACGTCCTCGTTCCTGTAATTGACGACGAGGTCAGCGCCGGCGAGCCGCGCCTGTTCGCCCTTGGCCGCCGAACTGACGGTGGCGATCACCTTGGCGCCGCCCCACTTGGCAAGCTGCACCGCGTAGTGTCCGACGGCCCCGGCGCCGCCGGTGACCAGCACCGTTTGCCCCACGATCGGGCCGTCGCAGTGGAGGCAGGTCCATGCCGTCATGGCGGGGATGCCGAGCGTGGCGCCTTCCGCAAACGTAAGATTGTCCGGCAGCGGCGTCACCAGACGTTCGGCGAGCGCGATGTATTCAGCCGCGGTACCGAACGCGCGGCCGTTGCGCTGGCCGTTGAACAGCCAGACCCGCTGGCCGGCCTTGAGCCGCGTGACGCCGTCGCCGACCTGGTCGATGATCCCGGCACCGTCGCTGTTCGGAACCACGCGCGGATATTCCATCGCCCGGTAGCTGCCGCCGCGGCGGCCGACATCGGCGGGATTGACGCCGGACGCCTCGAGCCGCACCCGGACTTCGCCCGGGCCGGCGTTTGGCGTCGGCATATCGCCATAGGTGAGCACCTCTGGCGCGGGGCCAGTCCGCTCGTACCAGACCGCCTTCATAGTGTGCCCGGAAACGCACCACCGTCGAGCAGTATGTTCTGGCCGGTGATGAAGCCCGCCTTGGCGCTGCATAGGAAGGCGCAGGCCTCTCCGAATTCCTCGGGGTCGCCGAAACGGCCGGCAGGATTGAGTTTTGCGCGTTCCGCCAGCAACTGGTCGACCGTGATGCCGCGCCTGTCGGCCTCGACCTTGGCCACCGGTCCGCGCACGCGGTCGGTGTTGAACGGGCCCGGCAGCAGGCCATTGATGGTGACATTGTTGATCACGGTTTTCCGCGCGATGCCGGCGACAAAGCCGGTGAGGCCGGCGCGGGCGCCGTTGGAGAGGCCGAGCACCTCGATCGGCGACTTCACCGCGGCGGAGGTGATGTTGACGATGCGGCCGAACTTCCGCGCCATCATGCCGTCCACCGTCGCCTTGATCAGCTCGATCGGCGTCAGCATGTTGGCGTCGATTGCCTTGATCCAGTCGTCGCGGGTCCAGTTGCGGAAATCGCCGGGCGGCGGGCCGCCGGCATTGTTGATGAGGATATCAGGCTCGGGGCAGGCCTTCAGCACATCCTCGCGGCCTTGCGGCGTGGTGATGTCGCCGACGATCTCGGTGACGGTGACCGACGGATTTGCCTTGCGGATTTCGTCGGCAGTCTTTTTCAGCGCCTCGGCGCCGCGCGCGGTCAGCGTGACATGCACGCCTTCATTGGCAAGCGCCATGGCGCAGGCACGCCCCAGGCCCTTGCTCGATGCACAAACGATGGCGCGGCGGCCTTTGATCCCAAGATCCACTGTTTCACTCCCGTCATGTCAGGTGATGTTTGCTGGTCTGATGTCGGCCATTCTAGCCAAGTCGAACGGTGCTGATAAGCCTTCGATAACGCATAATACGATCCCGCAAACCGGTTGCATCGATATGTATTCCAGCCCATCCACGTCATTGCGAGGAGCGTGGCGACGAAGCAATCCATCTATCCTCCCGCGCAGAGCTGGATTGCTTCGCTCCGCTCGCAATGACGGAAAGCACTTAACCCGCCCGCATCTCCGCCTTGATCATGTCGGCGGCTTTTTCGCCGATCATGATGGTCGGCGCGTTGGTGTTGCCGCCGATCAGCGTCGGCATGATCGAGGCGTCGACCACGCGCAACCCTTCGACGCCGTAGACTTTCAGCTTTGGATCAACCACGGCCATGGGATCGTTGACGCCCATCCTGGCGGTGCCGACCGGATGATAGACCGTGTCGACGCGCTCACGCAGCAGCTTGCGGATGTCGTCGTCGCTGTGAACGCCTTCCGTGAACATGTCCTTCTTCTGCAGCGCGCGCAGCGCCGGTGTCTCCATCAGCCGCCGCGTGGTCTTGAAGCCCGCGACCATGGTTTCCAGGTCGTCGGGATCGCCGAAGAAGTTCGGGTCGATCACCGGCGGCGCGAACGGGTCGGCGCTGCCGATCGTGACCTCGCCGCGGCTTTTCGGCCGCAGCAGGCAGACATGGCAGGTGAAGCCGGTGCCACGGTGGCGCTTGCGGCCGTGGTCGTCGGCCAGCGCCATGCCGAAATGCAGCTGGATATCGGGGATGTCGAGGTCGGGCCGTGTCTTCAGAAAGCCGCCGCATTCGGCGAAGTTCGACGTCATCGGCCCTCGTCTTTCGCGACGGTACTGGCCGATGGCCCGCAGCAGCCGCGGCAGGGCCTTTAGCGAAATGCCGTTGAAGTTGGGATTGTCGGACATGTAGCCGAACACGAAGTCCGGGTGGTCCTGCAGGTTCTGCCCGACGCCGGGCAGGTGATGCACCGCGGCGATGCCGTGTTTGCCGAGCACCGCGCTGTCGCCGACGCCTGACAGCATCAGCAGTTGCGGTGTCTGGAAGGCGCCCGAGGAGACGATCACCTCGCGCCGCGCACGAATTTGCTTCAGCTCCTTGCCCTGGCGGTACTCGACGCCAACTGCGCGCCTGCCTTCGAAAAGGATGCGGGTGGCGTGGGCGTGGGTCTCGACGCGCAGGTTGGCGCGGTTGCCGATATGCGGATGCAGATAGGCGCGCGCGGCGCTGCAGCGTTCGCCGTTCTTCTGTGTCAGCTGATAGATGCCGAGGCCTTCATGCTCGTCGGCATTGAAATCCTCGCGCAGGCGGAATTGCGCTTCCCTCGCGCCCTGCAGAAAAATCTCCTGCACAGGATTGCCGGTGCGCGACTTGTTGACGGCAAGCGGGCCATTCTTGCCATGATACTCGCTGTCGAAATCGGCGTTGTTCTCGGCGCGCTTGAAATAGGGCAATACGTCGCTGAACGACCAGCCGGCATTGCCGAGCGCGGCCCATTGGTCGTAATCGGCGCGGTGGCCGCGGATATAGACCATGGCGTTGATGGCGGAAGAGCCGCCGAGACCCTTGCCGCGCGGCTGATAGCCGATGCGGCCGTTGAGGCCCTTTTGCGGCACGGTGTTGAAGGCCCAGTTGTTGACGTTGCCGGCGACCATCAGCACCAGCGCGAACGGCGTGGTGACCACCCAATTGTCGTTACTGCCGCCGGCATCCAGCACCGCCACCGACGTGCCGGGATCCTCCGACAGCCGTCCCGCCACCGTGCAGCCGCCCGAGCCGCCGCCCACCACCACGAAATCGAGACTATCCGTCACCGCTCAACTCCCCCTGGATTTCTTGTTCTGACAGCCGACCGGCCGCGCTTTGGGGCGCAAAACTCCACTTTTGCGGCGTTTATGGCAAGTACGGTTCCATGGGCACGTTTTGTCCCCTCAAACCCTCGATTTTGCTGTCATAAATTCCTCAACAGCCGAGCCTTTTCCCCTTCCCAAAGCCGGATGACGTTGATACATACCGCTCGCACCCGATGGCTTCGGCCCGGGTTGCCTTCTCAGGAAGCCTCCAGAACGGGATCGATCGGCGCCATCCAGCGTCGCCGGATCGTTTCGGCACCGGCTTTTGGAAGGTAATGCAACGATTTAACGCGGGGTGGAGCAGCCCGGTAGCTCGTCAGGCTCATAACCTGAAGGTCATAGGTTCAAATCCTATCCCCGCAACCAGATAACGCCGCCATGTCAATGACTTGGCGGCGTTTTGTTTGTGCTTGGCGTCACAAGTTTTCTCCCTGTCAACAAAGCCTGTTGCGCCGAGTTTCGCAGGGTGTCGCCACTATACATCGCATATCGTCATAGGTTCGAACTCCATACCTTTTCGGTATGGGATGGCCGGAGATGGGCCCCCTCGCTAGCCTCAAAAACACCAGCCCAGCGCAAGCTTTGCGAATTGACTATCGTTTCCTAGGAATCGAGTTTGGTTTCTTCGGGCGAGAAATTGCTGGCAGTCTCTAGCGGATCTTTTGAGATACTCCTCTATTCGGAAGACAGCAGCTAAAGACCGGGTTTGATCGTGGTGGACGCTGTCATTTGGGGTCGGAAAGGGCAGCTGATCGGGACGCGGAGCTTGGGATAGGAGGAATTCTATGACGACAAGATATTCGGGCTTTGATCCGTTGTGGATGTTTCGGGCGCCGTGGTCCGGCGACGTAGCTCAGCGCATTACAGCGCCGTGGTTCTCGCCATCACTTACTGTCAACTATGCTGGCGATCCCGCAGTAGAGGACCGGGTAGTTACGGAAATCGCGAGCTATGGAAAACAGCTTGGTTGGCTTACGGAGATCGCGATCGCGTTGGCCAAAATGCAGCCAGTGCCCGAGGAAACGTTAGGCCGTTTGGAAAAGGCCGCGGAGGACATCGCCGTCATCAAAGAGCAAGTTGGCGTATCCGCCGTCGAGGCGGCGAATGACGCACTCGATCGCCTCGAACGCCACGACCCGGCTCAATATTATAACCTGCTGCGCGAACGGCGGAGAGCCAAATAGTCGAAAGCTAGAGCTCTTTCGGAGTAGTGACCGCCGACCAAATTCTCATAAAAGCGCGTCGGCGAAGCTCTGGGGGTCGCTCAGAATGAAAGTATGATAGCGACTGCCGCCCGAGGGAAGCGAGCGCCCTATGGTTCGCGCACTGAAAAGCTATCTAACGAAAGCTAGTCCATCCGCTTGTGAGAGCAGCTCGCTCCTGCATTCCCCTGTCGAGCTGTATAGCAGCGCACCTTGCGGGCATCCCGGAGGGGGCGAGGCGGGGCCGACAGGGTGCCTAACCGTTCAAATACGCGCTCAACCAACGAATTTTGTTGAACTTTATCTTGCGGTTGAGGGCGGACAACGGTTCAATCGGCAGCACGCAAGGGACTGCATATGAAGCTATTTGGTTACTTGCCCGAATCCCTGTTCCAACCTCTCGCCGGGCCGAAGAAGCATGTCTACGCGCGGCTCCTGATGCGTCTTTATGAAAGGGTGTACTCGGCTCGAATTTTGGAGACACCGCTCAGGGAAGAAGTCATAAAGCAGATCGAGATCGGGCTTTCCGAATCCGGGATCGGATCGACGGACGAACTGTCGGAGGAAGGATCTGAAGATCGGGGCGCGAGCCAGGCCCACTACCTCGCCTATTATCGTCTGCGCGACACTGGTTGGCTAACAGAAGAGACGGAAAAATGGCGCACCTACGTCGACATGAACCCCGACGCGTTCATGGTGCTGGGCGCGATCACCGACTTCGGCAACAGCCGCGTGCGCGTCGCCGGGGCGGTGGTCGACGTCAAGAACAATCTGGAGGCCGCGTTCCGAGAGCCCGAGACGATGGCCCAGGGACTTGCCAACGCACATGAGACGGCGGCCCGTTTCGCCCGCAGCATGCGCCGCATCCTCGCCGGCATGCGAGAAATCGAAGACAGGATTCTGGGCAATCCGAACGCCGCCTCCATCCTCCGCACGTTCTTCCAGGACTTCGTCGATGGCTTGCTGATCGCCGACTACAAGCAACTGAAGACGTCGAACAATCCGTATCGCCATCGACGCACCATCACCTCCTTGGCAGCGGACATGCTTAACGACACGGACCGGATCGGGAAAATTGCCCGCGCCTATGTCGACCAGGGCGTCGTCGCCGGCAGGGGTACGGTCGCATCGGCCGAAGAACGCGTCATCGCCGAACTGGGGAAGATCAGGAGCGTTTTCGAGGATGTCGGCTCCTTCATGGACAAGATCGAGGATTTCCGGGATCGCCTGGAACGCCGCATCCGCACGACCGTCCACTACATGGATGTCATGGGCGAAGGCTCCGCGGAGCGTATCGCCAGACTGATCGAAGGGCTTTCCGCGCCCGACAACGACGACGTCGAGATTCGCCTCCGGTCTCCGGACGTCGGACTCCCCATCACCTCGCTCGCCCTGTACACCCCGCCGCCCCCGAGGGCGCCGCCGGAGCGCACGCGCTTCAAGGTGCCGAAGCAGGACCCGTATTTGCGAGCCTACGTCCAGGCCACGACCGAGTTCGACCGCATGGTCCGCGTTACGGACCAGAAGCTGCTGGAATTTGTCCGCCGGCAGATGCAGGGGCGGGACCAGGCATCTTCCGGAGAGATCGATATCGAAAGCATCCCGGACCTCTTCGCGTACCGCGCCTTGCCGAACCTGGCTGCGCTCAGTCTGTCCGTGCGGCTGGGAGAATTCACGATCGCGCTCGAGGAGGGGCGCACCGCCAACGACTGGATCGACGTTACCACCTTCCGGATCGAGCGAACGAGGACCACGGCCGATGCTGCGTGATCTTTCGAAACTCATCGACGACGAAGACTCCGAAGGTGGCGACGGCGACCAGCTGCAGAAGGAGTTGCGCCAGGCCGCCCAGCAGCTTTGGCGTGCCCAATTCATCTACGAGAATGATTGGGGCATGAAGACCTCCTATGAGGCGTTGCGGCGGCACATGGGCTATTTCGAGAATCTGTTCGACGCGCTCGGCTATCGAGTCGTGGGCAGACCGATTGACGGCTACGTCGGCCTGGTGGCTACCGAACTTCCTCCCCGTCAGAGCATGAAGCTCGACGAAAGCCTGCTCCTGCTTGTGCTGCGCCTCCACTACGAAGAGGCCTTCACCCGGTTCGAGGCCAAGGAGTTCGGCGAGGTGGAGGTCGAGAGCGAGCAAATTCTGCAGATCTACGAAGACCGGACACACCGAGAGCGGCCCAACTTCGGTCGGGTGAAGGAAATTCTCGCCGGCTTCCGACAGCGCGGTCTGGTGCGGGTCGTGGAGCAGGACGACAAAAACTTCACGCTGTTCCTTCGACCGGCCCTTCCGATCGTGGTCTCGAAGGACACGCTCGATTCTCTCGAGGAGTTCGTCTCGCGCTCCACCACGGCCACGGCTGAGCCCCACGGCCAGAGCGAGGTCCAGGCGTGATCGAACTCCGTCGCATCATTGTCATCGACTGGTATCTGTTCCGGGCGCAGCAGGTCGATATGCGCGGCATGACCGCAATCATCGGGCCGAACGGCGCCGGAAAGTCTGCGATCATCGACGCCGTGCAAACGGTCCTCACCGGCGCGAGCATAGCCAGCATCCGGTTCAATCCGAGCGCTCAAAGCAACGTCAGAAGCAAACGCACGCTGCGCGACTACTGCCTCGGCGTCGTCTCCTTGGACGAGAAGGGCGAGCGGTCCGAACCCACCCGGCAGAATGCATACACCTACATCGTCCTGGTCTTCGAGGATCTGGATGACGGGTCGGCGGTGAGCCTAGGCGTCGCCTTTTCGGCATCCGCCTCGAGGAGTGACGAATCCTGCGAGGCCCGCTTCATCGCCAAGGGGGCGCTGACAAAGGACGATCTTCTCGCCCCGGTAGGGGACGACGAAGTCGAGACGCTGCAGTGGCATGCGGTACGCACCGCGTTGCGCGCCCGGGACATGGAAGTCGACGACGCATTCTCGAGCGCGACCGACTTCGTCGCGGAGTCCCTCCGAGCGCTGTCGCCGGCGGGATTCCCGCTCGATCCCCGACGTTTCCAGAAGGCATTCAGGAACGCGCTGCTGCTCAAGCCGGTAGACAACCCCACGGAGTTCGTTCGGAACTACGTCCTCGATGTCCAGCCGATCCAGGTCGACCGGCTCCGGCGCAGTATCGAGCATTGGCGCTTCCTGACTTCCCGCATCGAGCAATTGAAGGCCCAGAGTGCGAGCCTCACCGCGATCCTTCGTGTCGTCGCCCGTGCCGTCGAGAACGAGCGCATCATCGCGGTCACCAGTTGGCAAATTGCCCTCCTCGAATGGGAGACGTTCCGCCGCGAGGCGCGGCGTCAGGAAGAAGTCCTGGTGCGGCTACGCAGCGACGCAGCCCAGGCGGATGTCGAGGCGACGGCGGCCGCGGCCCGGCATGCGACACTCGATGCCGACTTCAAGACCGTCGAGCTTTCGATCAGGACCAGCGACGGCGAACAGCTCGCCCAGATGTATGAGTCCGACAAGAACCTGGCACTGGGTCAGCGCGCCAACGCCATGGCTCCGATCAAGGAAATCGATGGGCTCATCGCCGCCATCGGAAACGCCGTCGAGCGGAATCTTCTGGTCCGCCGGGACGACCTTCTGCACGCGCTTCTGAGCGCGGTGGTCGTGGCCCGAGGAAAGGCGGCACTTTCTGACTGGCACAAGCCACTTCCCGAAAACTGGGAGGACGCCGCCTGGCATCTGGATGCCGCGCTCGCCGCAGTCGACCAGGAACGGCTGGCCGCCGTCCGCAATACGTTCTCGGATGCTCACTTCAACGCGCGCGTCGCAACCAAGGACATTCAGGACCGCATCGACCTGATCGACAGCAATCTGAAGCGGATGGACCAGGGCCTAAGCCCGATCGACCGCGGTACCCGGGCTTTGATCGAGCAACTTCGTTCGCACGGCATCGAAGCCGAGCCGCTGTGCGACCTGGTCGAGATCCACGACGATAAGTGGCGAATGGCGGCCGAGGCGGTTCTTGGTCGCGCCCGCGAGGCCTTGATCGTCGAGTCGACCGGCGCCGTGCGCGCTTTGGATATCTATCGAGAAGGCGGGGAACATTCCTTCGAGCACGCCGAAGTTATCAACACGACAAAGACCGACGGCACCCGGCCGGCCGAGAAGGGCTCGCTGGCGCAAGTGATCAGCACGGAAAACCGACACGCCAGAGCCTTTCTCAACTATCGGCTCGGCCGCCTGATGATGGTCGAGACCATGGACAAGATGGTTGCCGCCGAGAACGCCATCACCCCCGACCGCATGATGCAGGGCGGTCGTACCGTCCGGCGACTGCCGAAGCCCGAATACCTCAAGCTAGGACGCGCGACGCAGGCCCAGATGCGCCAGCAACTTCAATCCGAGCGGCAGGAACTGACGCAGCAGCTCGCCGAAAAGGCCCGAGAAGTCGGACGCTCGGAAGAAGAAGCTCGGCTGTTCGAAGGCATGTTCGCCCAATTCCAGAAGATACGCAGCGCCAATCTTACCTGTTTGGACAGCGGCGCCGCACTGGCTGCGTTCGATCGCAGGCTCACCGACATCGAGAAGAATATCGAGGACGCCAGGCGCAATCGCGACCCCAAGCTCATGGCGGAATTGGAACGTCTGCGAACCGGAGCCGAGACCGCCGCCCGCGTCAAATCCACGGCGCAGCGGACACTGACCGAAGCCCAAGGCGCGCGGGACCGCGCTGACGGCGCGTATGAAAGCTACATGCAAAAGAACCGCGAGGTTCTGTCATCGGTCCGGCGCGACCGCGCCCGCCAGGTTAGGGTGGGTTTCCCGCAAGCGACGGCGATGCACGATTACCGAGCGGAGGTCGGAAGGATCGTCACCGATACGATTCCGAACCTCATTGCGGGCTACACCGCAGACCGCGATCGGCGCTCGACAGACCGCCGCTCCAGTCTCATGCGCGAGATGACCAATGCACTGAACAAGCATAGTCAGGACTTCCATGTGAGTCCGCCCTTCACGGCCGAAGAGGCCACCCCTGCTGCCGTCGAGCAGTGGGCGACCTCCGACAAGCTGCGGCTCGATGCGCACGAACTGGTCCAGTACGAAGAGCAATGCCGAAACGTTGCAAGCGAAATGACCTCGGCGTTCCGCGACGACCTCCTTCACCGGCTGGACGACGCCTTCACTGGCATCAAATCGACTTTGAATGAGCTCAATCGCCACCTGAAGGACCGGCAGTTCCACGGGCGGGACTACTACTGGTTCAAGGCGATGGAGGCACCGACCCACGCCGACATGATCGACCTGGTCAACGAGTCCCGCCGTCCTGACTTCAACCTGCCGCTTTTCGGGAATCGCAGCGAGGACGCAAAATCGAGGATAATGTGCGCCGTTCGGCAGATTGAGTGTATTGTGTCGAATACCGAAGCGCGAACCGAGGAGATCGAGGATCCGCGCAAATACTTCAACTTTGAGCTCTACATCCAGGACGAAAATGGCAAGATTCGGTCGTCGCTGTCGAGCCGAGCAGGGACGGGCTCCGGAGGAGAGGGGCAGCTTCCGTTCTACATCGCCATCGGAGCTTCGCTGGCCGCGACCTACCAAAATCGGCGAACCGGCCAGAGTGGCCTGTCGCTCGCAATCTTCGACGAAGCTTTCAACCGCCTGGACACGAAGGCGATCGGCGCCTGCTCGGATTTCATGCGGGATCTCGGCCTTCAGGTCGTGCTGGCCACCCCCGACGAAAAGCGCCACGTGTTCATGGAAGTGGTCGACACCGTCGTGAACGTCAACCGACTGGGCAACCAGGTGATGATCGACACCGAACTCCTCACCTCGAAGGCCCGGGACGAACTCGTCGCCGCCGATCCCTACCGCAAGGGCTTCGACGTGTTCAAAGCAGAGGTTGTCGCCGCCGAGAAGGCCGTAGCGACCCCGCAAGATCAGGCAGCGGAATGATGGACGTCCGCACGGGCGACGCCGGCGTCGAGTTCCTCGAACGTCTGCTGGAACGAAGCGAGAGGAATCCGGATCGGTCCCGCCCGGCGTCTGCGGCTCCGCAGTACGACAAACTTTCTACGGCGCAACAGGTTGGCCGCTTTCACGATCTCATGGTGGCGGCGGAGAGGTTCGGCGCCATCGAGGTCCAGCGGGGCCGGAGAGACCGCGGCCACCTGATCGAGCGCGTGCGTGTCCGCGATCCCGATCTGCTCGCCCGTCACCTGGGCCGCTCGACCGCGAGCGCGACGGCGCAGCGCGCCCGAGAGGAACTGCTCCCGGTAGCGGCGACGGGAGAGTCTTGGGTGGCCAGCCTGTTGGACGAGATGACAGGCCGTTGGGCGAGGGGCGAGGCCGCCTATCGGCTGACCGCCGCCCAGACCGAAGCCGCCAAGGAGTTCTTCACACTCCTGGCATCCATTTCGCGGCAGGAGGCCCGAGGGCTCGACGCACGCACGTTCTCTTTCCGAGCAACCAACGACACGAAAGCATTCGACCGCCACGCCTCTCGGCTCGCCGCGATTGTTGGTATCCAAACTGGGCAGCCTGGCGCTGCGGCTGATGTGGTCTGGACCAGCATCGGGTTGGAACGCTACAGCCACCCCGTCCACCTGAAAGGGCCGATTGTCGTAGAGGGGGCAAGCGGCCGGATTGTCGATGGACGCACCAGGCCGTTCGCCTCAGTCCATCCGGAGATGCTCTCGCAACTGTCTGTCCTGGAGCGGCCGACCGCGATACTGACGATCGAGAACTACGCCAGCTTCAATCGGCAGGTTCGCGAGATCGAGGACGGCAGCCTGGTCGTGTACACGGGCGGCTTTCCGGCGGCAGGGGTCATCGAGCTTCTCTCGAAGGCTCTGACGAGCGTGTCGGGCGACGTGCCGTTCCTTCACTGGGGTGACGTGGACGCCGGCGGCGTACGCATTTTCAAGTACCTGGAGGAAAACCTGCCCCGCGGGCCGCGGCCGCACCTGATGACCAAGGAGTTGGCCCAGAAATCCGGCCAACCCGCGGATGCGGATCCGGGCTTGGCTTCGATCGCTAGGTCCGACAGCGCGGTTCGCGATCTGGCGGAGTGGTTGGCATTTGGATCGGATGTGCGCCACCTGGAGCAGGAAGCGCTGGAGCCGGAGCGGCCAAGCGAGTGAAGTCCCTTGATTCGCTTGGTTTGTGAGCCTTTTTGATACGACGCATGGAGGGCTTCGGATCAACACTGAGATCAAGAGGGAATCCGGTGATGCGTCATTCGACGCTCTTCTAGAAAACTACGGAGAGCAGGCCTCGGGCGTACGAGAACACGAACGTCCCTCTAGGAATGTCGCTCGCTTTTGACCTGACCAAAAAGCAATCTGTCGGGCAGCATATCAGTTCGCTGTACAAGCCGCTCGTCGGCGATTTTCTTGAAGACGGAGTTAGTCGAGGTGGGCTGGTTGTTAAAATGCCGGGCAATCGTATTTCTGGAAAACACCAGGACGTCGTCGAGCAGCACTCATCGCGCAGGGAGTCTCGGGAG
>CADEDX010000015.1 GCA_902826195.1 uncultured Bradyrhizobium sp.
GCGGCTTCCCGCCGTGCCCTGTCTCGCCTACGGCAACGCCGCCGATCTGGAGCGGCAGCTCACTCAATTCATCCTGCGCGGCATCGGGCTTGCCGAGTCCGCCATCGCTTCTCATCTGGACAGCGATCTGTCGCCGAATGCGGGACGATCGGTAAATGCAGAAAGTGCATGACATGAATATCGTGACTGAACCCAAGCTGTCGGGCCAACCGATTGCGGACAAGCCGCACAAGCGGCCGGTGCGGCTGGTGCGCTGGTTCCTGATCGTTGGATTGCTGCTGGGGGCCGTCGTAAGCGGCCTGGTGTTCTTCAAGTTCGTCTTCCTGCCGAACCTGTTCAAGGAGATCTTCAGCAAGCCCCCGCCGCCGACCTCCGTTAATATCGCCACGGCCAAGTCGGAAACCATTCCGAACCTGCTGACTGCGGTCGGCGATCTTGCTGCCGTGCATCAGGTCAACGTGACCTCCGACGTGAACGGCCGCATCACCGAAATTCAGTTCACCGCCGGCGCCAGCGTGAAGCAGGGCACGCCGCTGGTTCAACTGTTCGACGCTCCCGACCAGGGCGACCTTGCCAACTTCAAGGCGCAGCAGCGGGTGGCGCAGATTTCGCTGGACCGCGCCAAGCAACTGGCTGAACGCCAATTCGGACCGCAGGCGACGGTGGATTCCGCGCAGGCCGCATTCGATCAGGCCAGCGCCGGCATCGCCAAGACGGAAGCGATCATCTCGCAGAAGCTGGTGCGGGCGCCGTTCGACGGCGAACTCGGCGTTCGCAAGGTCGAGGTCGGGCAATACCTGACCGCGGGTACGCAGATCGTCTCGCTGACCGATCTGTCGATGCTCTACGCGAACTTCACCGTGACGGAAAAGGATTCCGGCCAGCTCAAGGTCGGCCAGATCGTTCGTATTGGGGTCGATGCCTATCCGGGCCGCACCTTCGAGGGCAAGATCACAACCATCGAGCCGCAGATCGCGACCGATACGCGCAACATTCGCGTGCAGGCGACCTTGCAGAACCCGGACAAGATCCTGAGGCCCGGCATGTTTGCGACCACCACCGTGGTGCTGCCGGACAAGCCGCCGGTCGTCACTGTGCCCGAAACCGCGGTCGACTACACTCTCTATGGCGACTCCGTCTACCTCCTCAGCGAAAAGAAGGCGGAGGATGGCAAGACCAGCCTCACGGTAACTCGGACCTTCGTGCAGACCGGCAACCGTGTCGATGGACGCGCCGAGATCCTCAAAGGGTTGAAGGAGGGTGATCGCGTCGTCGCCGTGGGCCAGCTCAAGCTGCAATCGGGAGCGGCGGTGACGATTTCGAACGATCCAGTGCCGCCAATTCCAGCGAAGCCGCCGCGCTATTGACCCATGACGCGACCCCGCAGGGGGCCGCGCAGACGAAAGACGGGCAGCGGTCTTTGAGGCCGTGCCCGGAAAAATGCTGAACCCAGCGGGATAATGTTGCGATGGCCCTAACCGATATTTTCATCAAGCGTCCGGTCCTGTCGGTCGTCGTTAGCCTGCTGATCCTGCTGATCGGCCTGCGCGCCGCCAGCGTCTTGCCGATCCGGCAATATCCGAAGCTGTCGAACACGGTGGTCAACGTCACCACCGTTTATCCGGGTGCATCGGCCAATCTGATCCAGGGCTTCATCACCACGCCGCTCGAGCAGGCGGTCGCCTCCGCCGAGGGTGTCGACTACATCACTTCGTCGTCAGTGCAGGGCACCAGCACGATCCAGGTCTACATCAAGCTCAACTTCGATCCGAACCAGGCGCTGACCGAGGTGCTCGCGAAGGTGAACTCGGTTCGGTACCTGATCCCCAAGGAGTCCAACGATCCGATCGTAACCAAGACCACCGGCCAGACCACGGCCGTGATGTATCTCGGCTTCTCCAGCGACGAACTCTCGGGTTCTGCCATATCTGATTATCTGACGCGCGTGGTGCAGCCGGTGCTCTCGACGGTCGACGGCGTGGCGTCGGCCGACATTCTCGGCGGGCAGACGTTCGCGATGCGGCTCTGGCTCGATCCGGTGCGCATGGCCGGCCGCGGCGTGTCGCCGACCGACGTATCACAGGCGATTGCCGCCAACAACTTCCAGGCCGCGGCCGGGCAGACCAAGGGCTACTTCATCGTCTCGAACATCCAGACCAATACGGATCTGCGAAACCTCGATCAGTTCAAGAAGATGATCGTCAAGTCCAAGGACGGCGGCTTCGTCCGGATCGAGGATGTCGCAACCGTCGAACTCGCCGCCCAAAGCTCGGATGCGAGCGTTGCCTTCAGTGGCGAGCGCGCGATCTTTATCGGCGTTCAGTCAACGCCTCAGGGCAATCCGCTGACGCTGGTCAAGGGCGTGCGTGCGCTGTTCCCGGAGCTCGAACGCAACCTGCCACCCTCGATGAAGATGAAGGTGGCCTACGATTCCACAAAATTCATTCAGTCGTCGATCGACGAGGTGAAGAACACGCTGATCGAGGCGGTGGGGATCGTCGTGGTCGTGATCTTCCTGTTCCTGGCATCGTTCCGTTCGGTCATCATCCCCGTGGTGACGATTCCGCTGTCGTTGATCGGCGTCTGCAGCCTGATGCTGGCGCTGGGCTTCAGCTTCAACCTGCTGACGCTGCTGGCGATGGTGCTGGCGATCGGTCTCGTGGTCGACGACGCCATCGTGGTGGTGGAGAACATCCATCGACATCTGGAGGAAGGAAAGACGCCGGTACAGGCGTCGCTGCAGGGCGCGCGCGAAATCGTCGGTCCCGTGATCTCGATGACGATCACACTGGCGGCAGTCTATGCGCCGATCGGCTTCCTCGGCGGCCTGACCGGCTCGCTGTTCCGCGAATTTGCCTTCACGCTGGCGGGCTCGGTCATCGTATCCGGCATTATTGCCCTGACGCTGTCGCCGATGATGTGCTCGGTGCTGCTCAAGAGCGCGGATGAGGGACGGTTCGCCAGGCTGGTCAATCGGGTGTTCGGCGCGATGACGCGCTGGTATGGCCGTCAGCTCGACCGCTCGCTCGACTATCGCCCGGTGACCTACCTGTTCGCCGTGACGATGCTCGGTATGGTCGGCTTCCTCTATTTGAACTCGGCCAAGGAACTGGCGCCTGAAGAGGACCAGGGCATCGTGTTCTCGGTGACCAAGGCGCCGAAATACGCCAACATCGACTATGTCGATTTCTACGGCGACAAGCTCGATAAGGCGTTTGCTCAATTCCCTGAGACCGACTTGCGCTTCGTGCTCAACGGCATCAACGGGCCGCAGGGCGGCATTGCCGGCATGCTGCTCAAACCATGGGACGAGCGAAAGCGTTCTTCGATCAAGCTGAAGCCACTGGTGCAGGCCGAGATCAGCAAGATCGAAGGCGTGCAGGCGTTTGCATTCAACCTGCCGCCGCTCCCGGGCGGGCCGGGCGGCTTGCCGGTTCAGATGGTGATCAATTCGACTTCCGGCTTCCAGGCGGTTTACGATCAGATGGCCAAGCTGAAGGATGCCGCGCGCAAGAGCGGCCTGTTCATCGTCTCCGACTCTGACCTCGACTTCAACCAGCCGGTGGTGCGCGTCTCGGTCGACCGTTCCAAGGCCAGCGATCTCGGCATCAACATGTCGCAGGTCGGCGCCACGCTGCAGACGCTGCTGGGCGGCAACTACGTCAACCGCTTCAACCTCGAGGGACGATCGTATCAGGTGATCCCGCAGGTGCCGCGCGGCATGCGGCTGTCGCCGGAATCGCTCGGCGGCTACTATGTCCCGACCAACACCGGGCAACTGGTGCCGCTGTCGACCATCGTGTCGATCGAGACCGCCACGGATCCGAACTCGCTCACGCACTACAACCAACTCAACTCGGCGACCTTCTCAGCGGTGCCGATGCCGGGCGTGACGGTCGGGCAGGCGGTGGACTTCCTGGAGGGCGAGGCGAAGAAGCTGCCCGCCGGCTTCGGTCATGACTACCTGGCCGATTCCCGCCAATATGTGCAGGAAGGCAACCAGCTTGCGATCACCTTCGGCTTCGCGCTGGTCATCATCTTCCTGGTGCTGGCGGCGCAGTTCGAAAGCTTGTGGGACCCGCTGGTCATCATGATCAGCGTCCCGATGGCGATCGTTGGTGCGCTGATCCCGCTGTTCTTCGGCGTGGCAACCATTAACATCTACACCCAGGTCGGCTTGCTGACGCTGGTCGGCCTGATCACCAAGCATGGCATCCTGATGGTTGAATTCGCCAATGAACTGCAGCTTAAGGAAGGCCTCGACAAGCGTTCGGCGATCGAAATGGCGGCCCGGATCCGGCTGCGTCCGATCCTGATGACGACGGCGGCGATGGTCACCGGCCTGATTCCGTTGCTGACGGCAACCGGCGCTGGCGCAGCGAGCCGCTTCTCGATCGGTCTTGTGGTGGTCGCGGGCATGTCAATCGGCACGCTGTTCACGCTGTTCGTGCTGCCGGCGGTCTACATCTTGCTGGCTACTAACCACCAGGCCAAGGCCGGTTCGGAGCGGAACAAGGAGATCGAGGATTTCGATCTCGGGCGATCGGGGCTCAAACCGACCTGAGCCTTTCCCAAGGGAAGGCAATTGCGAACGACGGCAGCGGAGACGCTGCCGTCTTTCTTGTGTCCACGTCCGGGAACGGTCGCTAAACTCCTCATTTCAGAAGAAGTGAAAGCAGGGGGCACGATGACGACGAGCGACTTTTCCGCCGGCAACTACCGCTTCATCCCGGCCGTGTTTCAATATTCCGCTGGCGTAGCTGCCAACCCCGGCTACGAGATCGAGCGGGTGCGGTTCGACATATGGCTGCCGCTGGCGGAGGGATTTGCGCAGATCGCAAAATACATCCAGGAGGCGGGCAGGCCGCTGACGTCGTTCTGCGCCTGCGAACTGCGCTCGCCGGCAGCCTTCACCGACGAGGGATTTCGCAATTTCAACCTGCACTACGTCAAGACGCTGTCGGAGTGGGGCGTCTATGACGGCAAGACCAACCCGGTCGCGCGCAGCAACGTCTGCCCCGAGATCGACCCGCCGGCCGAGCCGTCGTTCCACGCCTTCTCTTTCACGCGACCAAGCCCGAGCACGACGCCGAGTTTTGTCATTGCAGGCAGCGGTGAGTCGCAGGAAGGCAACGCCAGCTATGCCGAGCGCACGGTGCGCTACCGCGACATCAGCCCCGACGGCATCGCGGAAAAGGTCCGCTACGTCGTCGGCGTGATGGAGCGGCGCATGGAGGAATTCGGGTTCGGCTGGAAGGATACGACCGCGACGCAAACCTACACCATCCACGATTTTCACTACGTCCTTGCCGACGCGCTGGTGCGCCGCGGCGCCGTGCGCGCCGGATTGACCTGGCATTTTGCAAGGCCGCCGGTGATCGATCTCGAATATGAGATGGATTGCCGGAGGGTGTTGCGAGAAGTGGTGATTTAACCGATCTCACGAATCCCAGCTGTCATTTCGGGGAGCGCCTTAGCGCGAACCCGGAATCCAACTCACCACAGAGCAAATGTTTCGATGGAATCCGGGTTCTCGCTACGCGATCCCCGGAATGACTGTCGCTGGATTAACGCGTGCAACGACGCTGCGCCGACCACCTACCGCTCCCTCGGATCCAGCGCATCGCGCAGCCCGTCGCCGACCAGGTTGAACGACAGCACCACCAGGAAGATCGCCAGCCCCGGCCAGACCGCCATCCAGGGCGCATTGGTGAGAAAGCGCTGCGCGGCGTTCAGCATGCTGCCCCAGGAGGGCGCCGGCGGCTGCTGGCCGAGGCCGAGGAACGAAAGCGCGGCCTCCGCGATGATCGCGGCGGCGGCCGACAGCGTCGCCTGCACCAGCAGCGCAGGCATGATGTTGGGCAGGATGTGGAACAACGCGATGCGCCAGCGCGGATTTCCCATCGCGCGCGCGGCCTCGACATAATCCTCGACCTTGACGTTCATCACCTGGCCGCGTGTCAGCCGGACGAAGATCGGCGTCGCGGAGATGCCGATCGCGATCATGGCATTGCCGAGGCTCGGCCCCAGGAAGGCGGCCAGCGCAATCGCGAGGATCAGGAACGGGCAGGCCAGCATCGCATCGGTCATGCGGCTGATCAGGGCATCGATGAAGCCGCCGCGATAGCCGGACAACAGGCCGAGCGGCACACCGATCGACAGCGCGATCCCGACCGAGATGGCGCCGGCCAGCAGCGAGGCCCGCGCGCCGTAGATAATGCGGGCAAGAATGTCGCGGCCGAGATCGTCGGTGCCGAACCAGTGCAGCGCGGAAGGCGGCTTGCGCACCAGCGACCAACTCGTCGCGGTCGGCTCGTAGGGGGAGATCAGCGGCGCGAACACCGCCAGCAGGACAAAAGCGGCAATCACCACCAGGCCCACGACCGCACCCTTGCGCTTGAATAGGCGCAGCAGCGCGCGCCGCGCCGGGCTCTCCAACTCGTCTGATGCATTGAGCTTGATCGTGCCGATGGCTGCGTCGGTCATGGCCTAGGCCCTCAGCCTTGGATTGACGAGGACATAAGCGATATCGGCAATGAGGTTGAGCGTGATGTAGATCGTCGCGGTCGTCAGCACCACGCCCTGCACGACGGCATAGTCGCGGTTGAACACGGCGTCGACGATCAGCTTTCCAAAACCAGGTATCGAAAAGATCTGCTCGGTCAGCACGGCGCCTGACAACAGCGTACCGAGTTCCAGTGCACCCAGTGTAATTACCGGCGTCAGCGCGTTGCGCATGGCGTGCTTGAGGATGACCGAGCGTTCGGAGAGGCCTTTTGCACGCGCGGTGCGGACATAGTCGCTTTCCAGCACCTGCAGCATGGCGTTGCGCGTATGCCGCATCAGGACTGCGGCGATTGCGTTGCCGAGCACGAAAGCCGGCATGATGGTGGAGGCGAGGCTCGCGCGCCAGTTCTCGGACAGCGGCACGTAGCCCGAGGCCGGCAGCCAGCCGAGTTCGACCGAGAACAGGAAGATCAGCATGATGCCGAGCCAGAAATTCGGCGTCGAGATGCCCCACAATGCGAACAGGTTGGCGCCGTAGTCCCAGGCGGTGCCTTTTTTCACAGCCGAGATGATGCCTGCGGGAATGCCGATCAGGAAGGCGATCACGATTGCCATCGACGCGACTTGCATCGTCACCGGCAGTTTCTGTGCGATCAGTTTTAGAACAGGAACCTTGATACGCAGGGACTCGCCGAGGTCGCCCGACAAAACGCCCTTGACCCAATAGGCATACTGAATCGGGATCGGCTGATCGAGCTTGTACTGCTGGCGGATTTGTTCGATGACCGCGGGATCGCGCTCCTCGCCGGCCATCACCAGCGCGGGGTCACCGGGCAGGAGATGCTGCAGCGAGAAGATCAGGATCGACACGAAGAATAGGGTCGGGATCAGCTGCAAGATGCGCTGGCCGAGGAAGTTCAGCATGGCGTTTCTCGTGTCCCGGGCTGCTTAACCGGGACCCAGTCTCGTCGTGTGGTGGGTCCCGGCTCTGCGGAGAAGCATAGGAACGCTGCACCGTGTCCGGGACACGAGAGCATAGCTCGACCTTTCACTTCAGCTTCAGCCCGATCACACGGACAAGCCCGTCCGGCATCTGCCTGTAGCCCTCGAGCTTGGTGGTATGCGCGATCAAGAGCTTGTTGTGATAAAGATAGATCAACGGCAGGTCGTTGAGCACGACCTTGGTCAGGTTCTCGTAGATCGCCATGCGCTGCGCCTTGTCGTTCACGAGGCGGGCGTCTTCCAGCGCCTTGTCGGCTTCCGGGTTGGAATAGCCGCCGTCGTTCTGCGGCGCGTTGCTGTGGAGAAACACATAGGCATTGCCATCCGGATCGATGCGTCCGCTCCAGGGGATGAGGAAGGCCTGGAATTCGCCGGCCTGGGCCTGCTTGAAGGAGGTCGCGAACTCGATGGTGCGGATCTTCAGGTCAATGCCCACTTCCGACGCCATCGACTGCAGCACCTGTGCAACGGCCTCGTTCTCCGCACCGAGCGGCACCATCAGGTCGACGGTGACCGGGAGGCTGACGCCGGCCTCCTTCAACAAGGCCTTGGCCTTGGCGGCGTCGCGAGGTTTGACCGGAAATGACTTTTGATAATAGGGATGGTCCGGGCTGACCCATTGATTGCCGGGGAAGAACTCGCCGTTGAACACGACCTGGTTGAGGGCCTCGCGGTCGATCGATAGATCGAGCGCCTGCCGCACCTTGGCCGACTGACTGAGCGCGCCCTTGTTCTTGTCGTTGTTGATATTGAGGGTGAGGCCCATGTAGCCGATCCCCGGCGCCGTCGACAGCTTCAGCTTGCTGTCCGTGCGAACCGCCTTGATGTCGGTCGCCAGCACGCGTTCGATCAGGTCGAGGCCGCCTGATTTCAAATTGGCGAGCCGCACCGTGGAATCGACGATGGGCAGGAACACCACGCGATCGATGAAGATGTTGCCCTTGTCCCAGTAGTCGGCGAACCTTTCGAACACCATGCGATCCTGCTGCACGCGCTCGACGAACTTGTAGGGTCCGGCGCAAACCGGACTCTGTCCGAACTTGTCGCCCAGCGCCTTCGCCGCCTTGGGCGACACCATCATGCCCGCACGGTCGGTGAGTTGCGCGATCAGCGGTGCGAACGGCGACTTGAGTACGAGCTTGATCGTCAGGGGATCGACGACGTCGACATGGTCGACCGTCGCGAGTTCCGGTTTGCGAAACGAGGTCGGCAGCGTCAGGTGGCGGTCAATCGAGAATTTGGCGGCTTCCGCATCGAAGAGCTCACCGTCATGGAATTTGACGCCGGGTCGCAACTTTATCGTCATCTCCTTGCCGTCGGCGGATGTCTCATGAGACAGCGCCAGTTGCGGCACGATGTTCAGCTTTTCGTCGATGTCGAACAGCTTGTCGCAGACCGCCGAGAACACGATGCGCCCGACATAGGTGCGGCTGATCGATGGGTCCAGCACGTCCGGATCCTGGGCAATGCCGATGCGCAGCGTACTCTGGGCATGCACGGCAGCCTCAGACGACACCAGCAGCGCTGCTACGGCAATTGCCAGGCGCGAGAACCTCATCTTTGTCGATCCCATATCCAATAACTCACCGTTGTGGCTGCCCGACCGTACTAACCCCGCTGTCCCCTGCAGCTTCCGTGCCTTTGCTGAAGGCCGCGACTAATTTTTCCAGAACAGGTGAAAAGTCGCCGTCCTCTGCCGTAATCTTCTCCGGTGGCGGCAGTTCTGCTGTGCGATGGCAGGCTGTGGCATGTCCTGCTCCGTCCGCGAGCAATCGCGGCTCTTTGATGCGGCACCGCTCGATCGCGTAGGGGCAGCGGGGATGAAAACGGCAGCCTGCCGGCGGATGGAGTGCGCTCGGCATCTCTCCCTGCAGCACAATTCGGCTGCGCCCTGCCCGCGGTTTGGGCACGGGAATGGCCGACAGCAGGGCCCGGCTGTAGGGATGCCGGGGCGCTGCGAACAGCGTTTCGGCATCCGCGGTCTCGACGATCACGCCGAGATTCATCACCGCGACCCGGTCGGCAATGTGCTTCACCACGGCGAGGTCGTGGCTGACGAAGATATAGGCGAGGCCGAGCCGGTCCTGCAGGTCGCGCAGCAGATTGAGAATCTGCGAGCGGATCGAGACGTCGAGCGCCGAGACCGGCTCGTCGCAAATGATGAGCTTCGGCTCTACCGCCAGCGCCCGGGCGATGGCGATACGCTGCCGCTGGCCGCCGGAAAATTCGTGCGGGTAGCGGCGCGCAAAGCGCGGCTCGAGCCCGACCAGCCGCAATATCTCTTCCACCCGCTCGCGCCGGCGTGCGGCCGGCACCAGGTCGTGCAACGCCAGCGGCTCCGTCAGGATCTGGCTGACGGTCATGCGCGGGTTGAGCGACGCGTAGGGATCCTGAAAGATGATCTGCGCATCGCGGCGGAAGGCGCGCAATTCGTTGGCATTGAGCGCGCCGAGGTCGCGGCCTTCGAAGTGGACGGTGCCCGCATCCGGTTCGATCAGCCGCAGCACCAGCCGGCTCACGGTGGATTTGCCGCAGCCGGATTCGCCGACCAGCGCCAGCGTCTTGCCGGCCTCGACGGTGAAACTGACGCCGTCGACCGCCCTGACATGGGCCGTGGGCGTTCCGAACATCGACCGCGCGGCGACGAAGTGTTTTACGAGCCCGTCGACTTCGAGAAGCGCGGTCATGACACCAGCCGCTCCAGGGGCGCCCGGATGCAGCGCGAGGCGTGGCCGGTGCTCACGACAGCGAGCGGCGGCGGCGCGGCGGTGCAGTTTTCAATGACGAATGGACATCGTGCCGCAAAACGGCAGCCGACCGGCGGGTTCGCCATGTTCGGCACCATGCCTTCGATGGTCGCCAGATGAGTCGTACGGCGGCCGAGCCGCGGGATCGAGCCGAGCAGGCCGACGGTGTAGGGATGCTGTGGATCGGCGAACAGTTCGTCGACCGGCGCGCGCTCGACGATTTCACCGGCATACATCACCGCAACCTCGTCGCAGACCTCGGCGACTACGCCGAGATCGTGGGTGATCAGGATGATCGCGGCGCCGCTCGCGGCCTTCAATTCGCGCATCAGGTCGAGGATCTGCGCCTGCAGGGTGACGTCGAGAGCGGTGGTCGGCTCGTCCGCGATCAAGAGACGGGGATCGCAGGCCAGCGCCATCGCGATCATCACGCGCTGGCGCATGCCCCCCGAGAGCTTGTGCGGATATTCGTCAATTCGCTTGTCGGGCGAGGGAATGTGGACCCGGCGCAACAGTTCGATGGCGCGTTCGCGCGCCTGTCGGCGCGATCCGCCGCGGTGGCGCAGGATCGTTTCGATAATCTGGTCGCCAATGGTGAAGCTTGGATTGAGCGACGTCATCGGCTCCTGAAAGATCATCGCGAGCCGGTTGCCGCGCAGGTCGCGCAGCGTGGCGTCGGGGATGTCGAGCAGATCAAATCCATCGAAGCGGATCGAGCCCGAGACCTCGGCGGAGCCCTTTGCCAACAGCCCCATGATGGCCAGCGAGGTCACGCTCTTGCCGCAGCCGGATTCCCCGACCAGCCCCAGTGTTGCGCCATTAGCCACACTGAGATCGACGCTGTCCACCGCATGCGTGGTGCGGCCATTGTCGCCGTGGAAAACCACGCGCAGTTGCTCGATTTCGATCAGCGGGCGCGCCGTCATGCTTTTTGTGCCAGCGCCGCTTCGATGGTGGCGTCGATCACCTTGCGGTCGGTGATCCCTGCGGGTTTGCTGCGTGTCGGCAAGAACTGGCGGAAGTGCACCCAGCGCTCGCGGCTGACCTGTTCCAGCCGCGCCAGTTCAGCCAGCGGATCGGTGTGGTCGGCGACGCGCAAATCGAGGTCGGACCACTCTTCCTCGCCCTGAATCACCAACGCCGCCGATTGCTTGCCGCGCTTGTCGCCGCCGGCGGCTTCACCGGCTTTCATTGCCGCGATCAGCCGCTGGGCAAAGGGCAGGGCGGCGTTGTCGACAAAGGCCCGCGCGGTGTCAGCGAGAACGGCCTCGCCGGCCAGCATGTTGCCCGCGAGTGAAAAACCATCGCCCTGGATGCTACCGCACCAGTCGATGCAGTCGCGGCCGGTATGTGCGGCGATGCGCCCCTTGATGTCCATGACATGCAATTGCCGGCTCTCGCGACCGGCGTCCGTAGCAATCATCGTGTCAATCGCCTCGCGCGGCGATCGGCCGTCGCGCAGCAGTTTGACGCCGTCGATGCCGTAATAGGGATTGACCAGCGCCTGCGTCGCGATGCCGCCGAGGCCGGGGGCGATGTGCGGGACGCGGGCGCCGACCGCGAAAAATCGCGTGGCGACGGCAATGCCGATCTGGCCGGTGAGGGGATCGCGGGCGATGAGCGACCAGGTCATCTGTCGGTTCCCTGACTATCGTCCCGCCGCGTAGCCCTGCATGCCTCTGGGATTGGCAGCAGCACGGCGGCGGCGGCCGACCTTGGAGGCAGCGGTCAGGCGGCCTTCCGACCAGTCCGGACCGATCTCGACGACGTGACCGCGTCCCTTCAGATCATCGACGGTCGCCTTCGGCACGCGGTTCTCGACCACCAGCACGCCCGGCCGCGCGGTACGCGGCCAGAACGAGATCGGGAAATGTTCGGAGTGCCACGCCGGGGCGTCGATCGCCTCCTGCAGGTTCAGCTTGGCGTGCACATGCCGCAGGAAAAACTGTGTGGTCCACTGATCCTGCTGGTCGCCGCCCGGTGAACCCCAGGCCATGTAGGGCTCGCCGTCGCGATGGCACATGGTGGGCGAGAGCGTGGTGCGCGGACGCTTGCCCGGCGCCAGTGCCGCCGGATGATCTTCCTCCAGCCAGAACATCTGGGCGCGGCTGCCGAGGCAGAAGCCGAGTTCGGGAATGACGGGCGAGGACTGCAGCCAGCCGCCGGACGGCGTCGCCGAAATCATGTTGCCGGCGGTATCGATGATGTCGAAATGCACGGTATCGCCGCGCACCTCGCCGAAGCGGCCCACTGTCGGCTCGCCCGCGCCCATGGCGCCGACCGCCTCGCGATGGCCCTCGGCGCGTCGCATCTTGACGATGGAGCCAAAACCTTCGACCGAGCCGGGGAGGAATTCCAGCGAAGCCTTGTCCCTTGAAATCAGCTTGCGGCGCGCGTCATTGTAGGCGTCCGACAGCAGTGTCTCGATCGGAATGTCAGTGAACTTAGGGTCGCCATAGAATTTTTCGCGATCGGCAAAGGCAAGCTTGGCGCATTCGATCTGCAGATGGATGAATTCGGGCCCGGCGGGATCGAGCCCGTCGAGCTCAAAGCCTTTCAGCAGCGCAAGCTGTTGCAGCATCACCGGGCCCTGGCTCCAGACGCCGGGCTTGCACACGGTGTAGCGGCCATAATCGTAGGTCAGCGGCGCCTCGACGGTCGGCTGCCAGCGCGCCATGTCGTCGGCGGAGAGAACGCCGCGATGCGGCGAGCCACTGACGTCCATCACATCCTGCGTGCGGCAGAACTTGTCGATCGCTTCCGCCACAAAGCCGTGCGACCAGGATTTTCGCGCACGCTCGATCTGCGCGATGCGGTCGCCGCCGGCGCTTTCGGCCTCTTGCAGGATACGGGCGTAGGTTTCCGAGAGCTGCTTGTTGGTGAACAGGGTGCCTGGCACAGGCACTTTGCCATCGGGCAGATAGACCGCGGCCGATGTCTTCCCGTGATTGCGGAACAGCTTTTCGACGACCTGAATGGTGGCGGATGCGCGCTCGACCAGCGGATAGCCATCGCGGGCGTAAGCGATCGCGGGCTCCAGCACGTCGCGCAGCCGCATTGTGCCGTAATCGCGCAACAGCAGCATCCAGGATTCGAACGTGCCGGGCACGCAGGCTGCGAGAAGTCCGGTGCCGGGCACCATCTCCAGGCCTTCGCTCTTGTAGTGCGCGATGGTTGCCTTCGCGGGCGCGGGGCCCTGGCCGCAGATCACCTCGGTGCGGCCACGCCGGGTGTCGTGCACGATGATCGGCACATCGCCACCCGGACCGTTCAGATGCGGCTCCACCACCTGGAGCGTGAAGGCGGTGGCGACACCGGCGTCAAACGCGTTGCCGCCCTTTTCCAGGATGCCCATGCCGACCGCGGTGGCGATCCAGTGCGTCGAGGTGACGACGCCAAAGGTGCCCTCGATTTCGGGCCGGGTGGTGAACGGATCGGGGTTGATGTTGCTCATGGGAATCCGCTGCGGTCAGGAGATTGCGATGCACGCGCACTTGACCACAGCGGCGGCTGGATGCCAACCGCTGGGATGCCACGCATTGCACCCATCTCCGTGATCATGCCAAAGCCGTGGCTTCAACCGGTTGGTTGACGGCATGGCAGGCGACGCCGTCGATGAGAAGTGGCGCTTCCTTGCGGCAGAGGTCGAACGCCAGCGGGCAGCGCGGGTTGAAGGCGCAGCCGGGTGGCGGATCGATCGGATTGGGGATTTCGCCCTTCACCGGAATGCGCTGTCGGCCGGACATGGCCAGATCGGGCACCGCGCCGAGCAGCATCTTGGTGTAGGGCATTTTGGGATTGGCAAAAAGCTCGCGGCCTTCCGCGATCTCGACGATGCGGCCGAGATACATCACGCCGATCCGCGTCGCCATGTGGCGGACCACGGCGAGGTTATGGCTGATGAAAAGATAGGTCAGGCCGAACTTGTCCTGGAGGTCGCGCATCAGGTTCAGGATCTGCGCCTGCACGGAGACATCCAGCGCCGAGGTCGGCTCGTCGCAAACGATGAATTCGGCTTCGGACGCGAGCGCGCGCGCGATCGCGATGCGCTGGCGCTGGCCGCCGGAGAATTCATGCGGATATTTCAGGCCGTCGTCGGGATGCAGGCCTACGACGCTCAGCAGTTCACCGACACGGGCGCGGATGTCGCGCTCGCCCTGGATCAGGTCGAAGGCACGGATCGGCTCGGAGACGATGGCATCGACCCGGAAGCGCGGATTGAGGCTCGCATAGGGGTCCTGGAAAATCATCTGGATGCGGCGGCGCAGCCGCTGCCGCGCCTGGGCCTGCTTTGCATTCGTCATCGAGATGCCGTCGATGATCACTTCGCCCGAGCTCGGCGGCAGCAATCCCACGACCATCCGTGCCACGGTCGTCTTGCCCGAGCCGGACTCGCCGACAAGCGCAAAGGTTTCGCCCTTCTTGATGTCGAAGGTGACGCCGTCGACGGCCTTCAGGAATTCCAGATGACCGCCTTCGAGCACCCGATTCAGCCATGGCTTTGAAACGTCGAACACGCGGCGCAGGTTTCTGACGTCGACAAAGGGAGCCGTCATGCCGCGGTCTCCGTGGCCTCGTCGTAGAGATGGCAGGCGACCGCATGCGAGCCCTGCCTGATCGGTTCAGGTCGCTCGACGCGGCAGCGGTCGAACGCAAAAGCGCAGCGCGGATTGAACGAACAGCCGGGCGGGATCGCCGACAGCCGCGGCATCGAGCCCGGAATTTGCACCAGACGTTTTTCTTCGCCCGCCAGGGTCGGGATCGCGCCCATCAGGCCCTTGGCATAAGGATGCAGCGGGTTCTGCACCACGTCCTGCACCGGGCCGATTTCGGCGATCCGCCCCGAATACATCACGGCCACGCGGTCGGAGGTTTCGGCGATCACGCCCATGTCGTGGGTGACCAGCATCACCGCCGTGCCGTGATCGCGCCCGAGCCGCTTGATCAGCGAGATGATCTGGGCCTGCACCGAAACATCGAGCGCGGTGGTCGGCTCGTCGGCGATGATCAGTTCCGGCTCGGCGCAGATCGCCAGCGCAATCACGACGCGCTGGCGCATGCCGCCGGAGAATTCATGCGGATAGGCGTCGATGCGCTTTTCCGGCGCGGGGATGCCGACCTCGGCCAGGAGATCGATGGCACGCTTGCGTGCCGCGCTCTCCGACAGATTCATGTGAGTCCGGATCGTCTCGACGATCTGGTCGCCGATCCGGTAGAGCGGATTGAGGCTGGTCAGCGGATCCTGGAAGATCATGCCGATCCGTTTTCCCCGGATGCGGCGGATTTCTTCCGGCGGCAGATGGTCGATCCGCATTCCCGACAGATAGATCTCGCCTCGGGCGATGCGGCCGGGCGGATCGATCAAGCCAATGACAGCGAGGCCCGTGACCGATTTGCCGGCGCCGGACTCGCCGACCACGCCGAGCACCTCGCCCTTGGCGATGTCGAAGGACACGCCGCTAATGGCGCGCAGCGTGCTGCTTCGGGTGAGGAATTCCACCTCGAGGTTACGCACGGAGAGGACGGGTACGGTCATCGGAGTTTTGGATTGAGCGCGTCGCGCAGCCAGTCGCCGAGCAGGTTGATGGAGAGGATCAGTCCCGCCAGCGCAATGCCGGGGAAGGCGACGATCCACCATTCGCCGGCGAACAGGTAGTTGTTGCCGATCCGGATCAGGGTGCCGAGCGAGGGCATGGTGTCGGGCATGCCGGCGCCGAGGAACGAGAGCGTCGCCTCGGTGATGATGGCGAGCGCGAGGTTGATGGTCGCGATCACCAGAATTGGCCCCGTCGTGTTGGGCAGCACGTGGCGGAAAATGATCTTGGTCGCCGGCAGGCCGATCAGCTGCGCGGCTGCGACATAGTCCTTGTTCTTCTCGACCATGACCGAGCCGCGCACGGTGCGGGCATATTGCACCCAGAAGCTCAAGCCGATGGCGACCACCAGCACGGCCAGCGTGCTCATGGCGTCGAGCCGGTTACCGAACACGGACTTGGCGACGCCGTTGACCAATAGCGCGATCAGGATGGCGGGGAAGGTGAGCTGGACGTCGGCAATGCGCATGATCAGCCCGTCGACCGCGCCGCCGACATAGCCGGCGACCAGGCCCAGCGTGATGCCGAGCGCGCCGGCGAAGATGACGCCGAGCACGCCGACGAGGAGCGAAATCCGCATGCCGTAGAGGATGGCGGAAAACACGTCGCGGCCCTGTTCGTCGGTGCCGAGCAGGAACGGGCTCTGGCCGTCCGCGGTCCACAGCGGCGAAATGCGCGAATTCATCAGCTGCAGTTGCGCCGGATCGAACGGATTCTGCACCGCGAGTTGCGATGCAAACAGCGCCAGCAGGAAAAACAGCAGCGTCACCGCCGCCGCCACCATGGTCATGCGGGAGCGGCGGAACGAATAGAAGATGTCGCTATCGAGGGCGCGCTTCAACCATCCGATGCCTGCGCGCGCCGGCGGCGTGCCAGGTTCTACTCGATGCGGGACGACGGCGTCGGACATGGGCGGCTCAAGCCGGACGACTGATGGTCGAGCGCAGGCGCGGATCGACGATGGTGTAGAGGATGTCGACCACCAGATTGATGGTGACGAAAATCAGCGACACCATCAGCAAATAGGCGGCCATGATCGGGATATCGACATTTTGTACCGCCTGCACGAACAGCAACCCCATACCCGGCCACTGGAAGACCGTTTCCGTGATGATGGCAAATGCAATTACCGAGCCAAACTGCAAGCCTGCAACGGTAATGACCGGCACCAGCGTGTTCTTCAGCGCGTGGCCGAAATGGATCGCGCGCGTGGTCAGGCCGCGGGCGCGGGCGAAGCGGATGTAATCGGTGCGGAGCACCTCCAGCATTTCGGCGCGCACCAGTCGCATGATCAGGGTCATCTGGAACAGCCCCAGCGTGATCGAGGGCATGATCAGCGCCTTCAGCCCAGACAGGGTGAACAAACCGGTGGTCCACCAGCCGATCCGAACCACATCGCCGCGGCCGAATGAAGGCAGCCAGCCCAGCGTCACCGAGAACAGGTAAATCAAGAGAATGCCGATCAGGAATGTCGGCAGCGAGATCCCGATCAGCGACACCGCCTGGAAGAATTTGGTGAGAAGGGTGTCGCGCCGCAGCGCCGAATAGACCCCCATAAGGATGCCGAACACCATGGCGAAAACAGTGGCGCAGGCGGCGAGTTCCAGCGTCGCCGGCATTCGTTCCATCAGCAGGTTCGAAACCGGCTGGCGGAATTGATAGGAGACGCCGAACTTGAATTGCGCGGCATTGACGAAGTAGCGGGCGAACTGCACCGGCACGGGATCGTCGAGGCCAAGCGACGTGCGCACCGCCTCGCGCTCGGCAGCCGGCGTATCCAGCGACACGATCTGGTTGACCGGGTCGCCTGCGAAACGGAACATCGAGAACGCGATGACGCCGACCGCGATCATGACGCCGATGGCCTGGAGTGCGCGGCGAAGCGTGAAAGCGAGCATGGATTCCTTTCACTGCTCTCCGAGCATACTTCAACCGAGTTGAAGCAGCTCGTCGTTTCACCTTGTTTGAAGCATAATCTTTCGGAAACCGGTATCCACTTTTCCGGATCATGCTCTGATACAGCGGCGATGTCGCCGTTGTCTGAAAAGAAAGTCCCGGAAGCCGCGAAGCTACCGGGACCTGTGTTGAAGCCTGACTAGTCCTGTTTGGTTGCCCAGTACAGCAGGACCTGGTTGTCGGCGCGCTGGCTGAGTTTGACCTTCTTGGACACGCCCCACGCCAGCGCCTGCTGATGCAGCGGGATATAGCCAAAGTCCTTGGCGCCGATTTCGTAGGCCTGCTTGATCAGGAGGTCGCGCTTGGTGGCGTCGGATTCCTGCAGCACCTGGTCGGCGAATTCGTCGAGCTTCTTGTTGCAGTAGCCGCCGAGATTGGCCTCGCCGCGGCTGGATTTCGGATCGTCGCGGCAGCCCATGATGTCGAACAGCACGTTGTGGGAATCCAGCGTGCCGGGCGTCCAGCCCAGCAGGTAGAACGAGGTCTGGTAGCCGCCGGGCTTCAGCACCTTGGCAAAATACTGCGCCTTGGGCTGGGCCAGCAGCGTCACCTTGACGCCGATGCGGGCGAGCATGCCGACCACCGCCTGACAGATCGCGGCGTCGTTGACATAGCGGTCGTTCGGGCAGTCCATCGTGACCTCGAAGCCGTCGGGATAGCCGGCTTCGGTGAGAAGCTTCTTGGCGCCGTCAGGATCGAGTTTCGGCCGCGTGAAGTCGCCGGACAGCTTGAACAGTTGCGGCGCGATCATCAGCGCGGAGGGCGTCGACAGGCCGCGCATGACGCGGTTCTTAATCAGTTCGATGTCGACCGCCTTGAAGAAGGCCTCGCGCACCTTGATGTCCTTGAACGGGTTCTTGCCCTTGATATTGGAATAGAGCAGTTCGTCGCGGACCTGATCCATGCCGAGGAAGATGGTGCGCAGTTCCGGTCCCTTCAGCACCTGGGCATTCGGGCTGGAGTCCACCCGCGAAATATCCTGGATCGGAACCGGCTCGATGACGTCGACTTCGCCCGAGAGCAGGGCGGCGACGCGGGTGGCGTCGGAGCCGATCGGCGTGAAGATGATCTCCTTGAGGTTATGTTCGGGCTTGCGCCACCAATTGGGGTTGGCCTTGTAGACGGTCTTTACGCCGGGCTGATGGCTCTCGACGGTGAACGGGCCGGTGCCGTTGGCGTTGAGCGAGGCGAAGCTCGGTGTCGTGGCCGCCGCCGGCGTCGGCTCGACGGCGTTGTTCGCCTCGGCCCACTTCTTGTCCATGATGTACCAGGTATCCCATTGCGAATTGAGAATGGGATTTGGCGTCGGCAGGATGAAATCCACCGTGTGGTCGTCGACCTTGACCACCTTGGTACCGCTGGGGATGCGGGTCTGCAGGTTCGAGCCCTTCTTCTGGACGCGTTCGGCGGAGAACACCACGTCGTCGGCGGTGAAGGGATCGCCGTTCTGGAATTTCACGCCCTTGCGCAAATGGAACCGCCAGCGGGTCGGCTCCGGTGTCTCCCAGCTTTCCGCCAGGGCCGGGATGATCTTCAGATCCCTATCGCGCGCCACCAGACCTTCGAACACATGCCCGAGATGGGCGTGAGTGGTACTCTCGTTTAGCGTGTAGGGGTCCAGCGACTTGAGATCGCCCTGGTTGGCATAGCGCAGGGTCTGGGCCGATGCCGGCGCCATTGCCAGGGCTGTGGTTAAGGCAACAATGGAAGCCGTGGCCGCTGCAAACACGCTCCGACGTACCGACATCTGTTCGATTTCCCTGCTTTTCGTCAGCCATTCCCGCGATTGGCGGCGGATATTGCCGAGCCATGTTGCCAAAGTCCAGCCACCGCGCAAGCATCATTATCCCGCACTGCGTGCCGGTTTGCGCGGCGGTGCGGCAATGAGTAGGTTCACCATAAGACGTGGCGCGCAAGCGCGGGACACACTGAACATTTGGAGTGCCGGATGGCGGAACTGAAGGCCGACGTACTCGTTCTGGGTGCGGGCATGGTCGGCGTGAGCGCCGCCCTGCACCTGCAGAAGCGCGGCCGCGGCGTGGTTCTGATCGACCGGCACGAGGTCGCCGGTGAGGAAACCAGTTACGGCAATGGCGGCTTGATCGAATGCGCGTCGGTTTTCCCTTACATGTTTCCGCGCGATCTCGGCCAGATCCTGCGCTACGCATTCCTTCGCGCGCCGCAGGTTCAGTACCATTTCCGGGATCTGCCCGTCTTCCTGCCGTGGCTGGCGCGGTATTTCCTCGCTTCCTCGCCGCAGCGTGCACTGCACAGCGCGATGGCCGAATTGCCGCTGATCCAGCGTAGCCTGGTCGAGCATGGAGCGCTGATCGCGGAAGCCAACGTGCCGGAACTGCTGAGGCGAACCGGCTGGATCAAGCTGTTTCGTTCCGAGAAAACGCTTGCCGCCGCCGTGGACGAACTGAAGCGGGCCGGGCAGTACGGCGTTGCGGGTGACGTCCTGGACAGCGCCGCGATCCTGGCGCGCGAGCCGCACCTGACCGGCGATTTCAGCGGCGCCATCCATTTTCCGGCGCCGGGCTTCGTGCCGGATCCCGGCGGCCTGGCCAAGGCTTATTCGGCGCTGTTCGGCCGCAAGGGCGGGCGATATCTCGTCGGCGACGCGCGCACGCTCGAACAATCCGGCACGCGTTGGCGGTTGGCGACGCTCGAAGGCACGATCACGGCGCGCGACGTCGTGGTGGCAATGGGACCGTGGTCGGATCAGGTTTTTGCCCCGCTCGGCTATTCGATTCCGCTACAGGTCAAGCGTGGTTACCATTTGCACCTCAAGCCGCGCGGCAATGCGGTTCTGAACCACCCCGTGCTGGACACCGACCTCGGTTATCTGCTGGCGCCGATGAACCGCGGCATTCGGCTGACCACCGGCGCCGAGTTCGCCCACCGCGACGCGCCTCCGACGCCGGTCCAGGTCGAGCGTTCCCTGCCGCGGGCGCACAGGCTGTTCCCGCTGGGAGAACCGGTCGATACCAAGCCCTGGATGGGCGCGCGGCCCTGTCTGCCCGACATGCTGCCGGTGATCGGCAAGGCGCCCCGCCATAGCGGCCTCTGGTTCGATTTCGGCCACCAGCACCACGGCCTGACGCTCGGCCCGGCCACCGGCCGCCTGCTGGCGGAATTGATGACCGGCGAAACCCCGTTTGCCGATCACAGGCCCTTTGCCGTCGAACGCTTTGGTTGACCATGCCTGCAATTGTGAGAGCCGGGGTCCGGGTCTTGTCCTTGCGCGATCAGGGTTATCGTGGCGATACTGCGAGCAGCCAGCAAAAGGAGCGGTCATGAAAGTTAACGTCGAAGTGGATTGCACGCCGCTGGAGGCCAGGCAATTTTTCGGCCTTCCGGACGTGCAGCCGATGCAGACGGCGGTGATGGACAAGATGCAGCAGCAGATGATGGCCAACATCGAAAAGGTCTCGCCGGAATCGCTGATCCAGAGCTGGTTCACCTTCGATCCCAAGATCGCCGAGCGGTTCCAGGATATGTTCGTGACCATGGCCGGCCTTGGCGGCATGGGCCATAAGGACAAGAAGTAAGTGGCGGAGGACGGGGCGGCGGAAGCGCAACGGCTGCGGCCGCCGAGCCTGTTCCTGATGCTGGCCGAGGCGAGGGGGCTGCTTGAGCTGAACTCGAGCCTGTTGCTGTCGCCTCTGTTGTTGCGCGCCCCGAAGGGCGACGGACATCCCGTGCTGGCGTTGCCCGGCTTTCTCGCCAGCGACCTGTCGATGGCGCCGATGCGGCGCTACCTGAAAGAACTCGGCTACGACACCCATGCCTGGAACATGGGCCGCAATCTCGGCGGGGTCGCTTCCAAGCGCGAAGCCCTGCGAGACCTGTTGCGGCGCATTCACGAGCAGACCGGCCGCAAGGTCAGCCTGGTCGGTTGGAGTTTGGGCGGCGTCTATGCGCGCGATCTCGCTTTGCAGCTGCCGGACATGGTCCGCGCCGTGATCACGCTCGGCAGTCCGTTTGCCGGCGACATCCGCGCCACCAACGCCACGCGGCTTTATGAAGCACTGTCAGGAGAGAAGGCCGACGACAATCCGGAGATCAGAGAGGCGATCGCCGGCGACCTGCCGGTGCCGGCAACCTCGATCTATTCCCGCACCGACGGCATCGTGAACTGGCACACTAGCCTGCTGCGTCCTTCTGCAACGGCTGAAAACATCGAGGTATATTTCGCGAGCCATATCGGACTCGGCGTCAATCCCGCGGCCCTATGGGCGGTCGCCGACCGCCTGGCGCAGCCCGAGGGGGAGTTTAAGCATTTTGACCGGTCAGGACCCTTTGCCATTGCCTATGGGCCTCCTGAAAATGCACAATCCTGATCTTGCGCCTTGAGCTCAAGGGCATGATCCCGAACAGTCCCACCTGCAATTGATGCAGGATCGGGAGGAATTTTCGGATATGCTCCAATAACAAAAGTCATTTCGGACGCCAGAAGCGCCACCAAGGCGCCGCGTTTTCTACCGCGGGAGGAAGGTATGGCGGACGCCAAAAAACTGTCTTCAATGGACGCGTCGTTTCTGTATCTGGAAACGCCGGAAATGCCGATGCATGTCGGCAGCATGGCGATCTTTCGCCTGCCGGAGAATTATAACGGCAACTTCTTCGAGGACTTCAAGGCGATGATCGCCTCGCGGCTGCACATCGCGCCGATCCTGAAAGCCCGTCTGGAAAAGGCGCCGCTCGACATCGATCATCCCTCCTGGGTCGAGGACGACCAGTTCGACATCGACCGGCACATTTTCCGCGGCAGCCTGCCGGCGCCCTACGACCGTGCGACGCTGGAGCGCATCGTCGGCTGGATGCATGCCAAGCTTCTCAACCGTGCCCGGCCGCTCTGGGAGTTCTATGTCTTCGAGGGCATGAAGGACAACGAGATTGGCCTTTACTCCAAGATGCATCACGCCTGCATCGACGGCGGCGCCGGTGCCGCGCTGACCAACATGATCTACGACGTGACGCCGGTCCCGCGAAAGGTCGAGGCGCCGATTCCGCAGGCCAAGGGTGCCAAGGAGCCGCGCGACATCGCCGCCAATCTGATCGATTCCTACCAGCAGCTCTGGCGTCAGCCCTTCGACGGTTCGTCGACGCCGAAAACCATCGACCTGCCGCGTTCGGGAAAGAGCGATCTCGGATCGATCCTGTTCGATAACGCCATGTTCCAGATCGAGAGCGCGGTGAAATTCGCCGGCAGTATCCCGGCGATGCTCAAGAGCGTTTCCGATGTCGTCGGCAAGATCTCCGACCCGAAGTCGCGCGAGAGCATTGCCAGCATGGTGTCGCCGCCGACGATTCTGAACAAGGCGATTTCGTCGGAGCGCAGTTTTGCCGGCACGTCGATTTCGCTTTCGCGCGCCAAGGCGGTCGCCAAGGCATCCGGCGGCAAGCTCAACGACGTGGTGCTGGCGCTTTCTTCCGGCGTAGTGCGGCGCTATCTGCTGGAGCGCGGCGCCTTGCCGGCCAAGTCGATGACCGCGGCAGTGCCGATCTCGTTGCGCGAGGAGGGTAACACCGAAGCCAACAACCAGGTTTTCGGCATGATCTGCTCGATCGCCACCAATATCGAGAATCCCAGGGAACGGCTGGAAGCGATCATCGCGCAGTCAACCAAGTCCAAGGAGATGTCGCATCCGCTGCGGGCGTTCATGCCGCAGGTTTCCAACGTCTCAATGCTCGGCGCGCCGATCATGGTGCAAATCATGGCGCTGCTGTACAGCCGCTCGGACCTGTCGAACGTGTTGCCGCCATCCGCCAACATTACGGTGTCCAACGTGCCGGGGCCGCGGCAAACGCTGTATGCCGCGGGCGCGGAATTGCTGCACATTTTCCCGGTGTCGATCTCGACACATGGCATCGCGCTCAACATCACCGTGCAGAGCTACCGCGACCAGCTCGATTTCGGCTTCATCGCGGGCGCCAACATCATTCCCCATGTCCAGGTCATGTGCGACATGCTGCCTCGCGAATTCGAGGCGCTGGAGGCGGCATTCCTGCCGCCGCCGAGCATGACCAGCGCCGCTGAATAGGATCTTGCGATGATTGAAATGCCGCCGCTGCAGTTCGCCCAGGTGAACGGTATTCGCATGGGCTATTACGAGGCGGGCCCGAAGTCCGACAAGCCTCCGCTCATTCTGTGCCACGGCTGGCCGGAGCTGGCGTTTTCCTGGCGTCACCAGATCAAGGCGCTGAGCGATGCCGGTATCCGCGTCATTGCGCCAGACCAGCGTGGCTATGGCGCAACCGACCGGCCCGAGCCGGTCGAGGACTACGACATGGAGCACCTGACAGGCGACCTCTTCGGCCTGCTCGACCATCTCAAGATCGACAAGGCGATCTTCGTCGGCCACGACTGGGGTGGTTTCATCGTGTGGCAGATGCCGCTGCGCCATCCCGCTCGCGTCGCCGGCGTTGTCGGCGTCAACACGCCGCATTACGACCGCTTGCCGGCCGATCCGATCGAGCTGTTTCGCAAGCGGTTCGGCGACAGCATGTACATTGTGCAATTCCAGGACCCCGCCCGCGAGCCCGACAAGATCTTCGGCAGCAGGGTCGAGCAGACGTTCGACGCCTTCATGCGCAAGCCGCTCCCGCGCAAGGACACCGCCGATGCGCCGTCAGTCGCGGGCGTCGGCGCATCGGCCAAGACCAACCTGGCCTTTCCGCAGATGATCGCCGCCTATGATGCCAAATTCGATCCGCGCACCCCGATCCTGTCGCCTGAGGAAAAGAAGGTATTCGTCGATACCTTCACCAGGACCGGCTTTACCGGGGGCATCAACTGGTACCGCAACTTTTCGCGTAACTGGCAGCGCTCGGAAGGTATGGATCATACGGTGCGGGTGCCGTCGCTGATGATCATGGCCGAGAACGACGCCGTGCTGCCGCCTTCGGCCGCCGACGGCATGGAGAAGATCGTCCCTGATCTGGAAAAGTATCTCGTCCGCGACAGCGGCCATTGGACGCAGCAGGAAAAGCCGGACGAGGTCAGCGCCAAGCTGATCGAATGGCGTAAACGAAGATTCGGGCAGACGTCATCCTGAGGTGCGCGCCGCCTTCGGCGCGCCTCGAAGGATAAGAGGCAGTGGTGCAAGTGGCCATCCTTCGAGACGCGCGCTGAAGCGCGCTCCCCAGGATGGCGATGAGGAATGGCAGGAGATACTTCGACAATGGCGTCCCCCAACAAGCTAGACCCGATCCCCCATCCGCCGAAGAAGCCTGTCGTCGGCAACATGCTGTCGCTGGATCCCAACGCGCCGGTGCAGCATCTGGTGCGGCTCAGCAAGGAACTGGGGCCGATTTTCTGGCTCGACATGATGGGCGCGCCGCTCGTCATCGTCTCCGGCCATGATCTGATTGATGAACTCTCCGACGAAAAGCGCTTCGACAAGGCGGTGCGGCGTTCGCTGCGTCGCGTCCGCGCCGTCGGCGGCGACGGACTGTTTACCGCCGACACCAACGAGCCGAACTGGAGCAAGGCGCATAACATCCTGCTGCAGCCGTTCGGCAACCGCGCGATGACGTCCTACCATCCGAGCATGGTCGATATCGCCGAGCAACTCGTGAAGAAATGGGAGCGGCTCAACGGCGACGAGGAAATCGACGTCGTCCACGACATGACCGCGCTGACGCTCGATACCATCGGCCTGTGTGGCTTCGATTATCGCTTCAATTCGTTCTATCGCCGCGACTACCATCCGTTCGTGGAATCGCTGGTGCGTTCGCTCGAGACCATCATGATGACGCGCGGCATCCCGCTGGAAGGTCTGTGGCTGCAGAAGCGGCGCAAGACGCTCGCCGACGACGTCGCCTTCATGAACAAGATGGTCGACGAGATCATCGCTGAGCGCCGCGGCAATGCGGAAGCCGCCGAAGGTAAGAAGGATATGCTCGGCGCCATGATGACCGGCGTCGATCGCGCCACCGGCGAGCAGCTCGACGACGTCAACATCCGCTACCAGATCAACACGTTTCTGATTGCGGGACACGAGACCACCAGCGGACTTCTGTCGTGCACGATCTATGCGTTGCTCAAGCATCCCGAAGTGCTAAAGAAAGCCTATGAGGAAGTTGACCGGGTGCTCGGGCCCGATATCAACGCGAAGCCGACTTATCAGCAGGTCACACAGCTCACCTATATCACGCAGATTTTGAAGGAGGCGCTGCGGCTGTGGCCGCCGGCGCCCGCCTATGGCATCGCGCCGCTCAAGGAAGAGACGCTCGCTGGCGGCAAGTACAAGCTGAGAAAGAACACTTTCATTACCGTGCTGGTGATGGCGCTGCATCGCGATCCCAGTGTATGGGGGTCGAACCCGGATGCCTTCGATCCCGAAAACTTCAGCCGCGAGGCCGAGGCCAAGCGTCCGATTAACGCCTGGAAGCCGTTCGGCAACGGCCAGCGCGCCTGCATCGGCCGCGGCTTTGCGATGCACGAGGCGGCGCTGGCGATCGGCATGATCTTGCAGCGCTTCAAGCTGCTCGATCCGCATCGCTACCAGATGCATCTGAAGGAGACGCTGACCGTCAAGCCTGACGGCTTCAAGATCAAGGTGCGGCCGCGCGCCGACCGGGACCGCGGCGCTTTTGCCGGCAGGGCGGCGGTGGCCGCTGCCGCCTCGAATGCCGCGGCGCAGCAGGCGCGGGCCCGTCCGGGACACAACACGCCGCTGTTGGTGCTGTACGGCTCTAACCTCGGCACGGCGGAGGAACTGGCGACGCGCGTGGCCGACCTCGCCGAGGTCAACGGCTTTGCGACCCGGCTGGGCGCGCTCGACGATTATGTCGGCAAGCTTCCGGAGGAGGGCGGGCTTCTGATCTTCTGCGCATCCTATAATGGCGCCCCTCCCGACAACGCGACGCAGTTCGTCAAATGGTTGGACGACGGCCTGCCGAAGGATGCGCTCGCCAAGGTGCGCTACGCCGTGTTCGGCTGCGGCAACAGCGACTGGGCGGCGACCTACCAATCCGTGCCGCGCGCGATCGACGAAAAGCTGGCGGCCCATGGTGCGCGCGGCCTTTATTCGCGCGGCGAGGGCGATGCACGCAGCGACCTCGAAGGCCAGTTCGAAAAATGGTTCGCGAAGGCCGCGCCCGCCGCGATGAATGAACTCGGCGTCGATTCCAGCTTCGCCCGCAGCGCCGACGACGCGCCGCTCTATTCGATCGAGCCGGTGGCGCCGTCCGCCGTCCACACCATCGTCGCGCAGGGCGGCGTCGCGCCGATGAAGGTGCTGGATAACTCCGAGCTGCAGAACAAGAGCGGTGCCAATCCCTCCGACCGCTCGACACGGCATATCGAGGTGCAACTGCCGCCAGGTATCGCCTATCGCGTCGGCGACCATCTCAGCGTCGTCCCGCGCAACGATCCGGCGCTGGTCGATTCCGTCGCGCGCCGCTTCGGCTTTTTGCCGGCTGACCAGATCCGACTCCACGTCGCCGAAGGTCGCCGCGCGCAGCTGCCGGTCGACGATGCCGTGTCGGTCGGGCGATTGCTGACCGAGTTCGTCGAGCTGCAGCAGGTCGCGACCCGCAAGCAGATCCAGATCATTTCGGAACATACGCGCTGTCCCGTCACCAAGCCAAAGCTGCTCGCCTATGTCGGCGACAACGATACGTCCGCCGGGCACTATCGCTCGGACGTGCTGGAGAAGCGCAAATCGGTGTTCGATCTGCTGGAAGAGTATCCGGCCTGCGAGCTGCCGTTCCATGCCTATCTGGAAATGCTGTCCCTGCTGGCGCCGCGCTACTATTCGATCTCGTCGTCGCCCTCGGTTGACCCGGCGCGTTGCAGCATCACGGTTGGCGTCGTGGAAGCGCCTGCCAGTTCCGGGCGCGGCGTCTACAAGGGCGTGTGCTCGAACTATCTTTCCGGCCGCCGCGTCGGCGACAGCGTGCATGCCACCGTGCGCGAGACCAAGGCGGGCTTCCGCCTGCCTGATGATCCCGCCGTGCCCGTGATCATGATCGGCCCCGGCACGGGGCTGGCGCCGTTCCGCGGCTTTCTGCAGGAGCGCGCGCACCGCAAGGCGCAAGGTGCGAAGCTCGGGCCAGCGTTGCTGTTCTTCGGCTGCCGTCATCCCGATCAGGATTTTCTCTACGCCAATGAGTTGAAAGCGCTTGCCGCCGACGGCATCGTCGAGCTGCACACCGCGTTCTCGCGCGCCGACGGGCCGAAGACCTATGTGCAGCATCAGGTGACGGCGCAGAAGGATCGCGTCTGGAACCTGATCGAGCAGGGCGCCATCGTCTATGTCTGCGGCGACGGCGGCAAGATGGAGCCCGACGTCAAGGCCGCGCTGGTTTCGATCTACCGCGAAAAATCCGGCGCCGATGCCGAGGCTGGCCTGCGCTGGGTCGACGATCTCGGCACCAGGAACCGTTACGTGCTGGACGTGTGGGCGGGCGGTTAGGCCCCCCCAACCGTCGTCCTCCGCGAAAGCGGGGGACTCAGTACGCCGCGGCCGTCGTTGGATTGCACTCCAGTAGCCACGGCCTCTGGAATACTGGATCGTCCGGTCGAGCCGGACGATGACGGCGTTTGGTGCTACAAGCCCCGACATGATTCCCTGGGAAAAACTCGACACCGCACGCATCCCCGGCACCGAGGACGAACTCCGCCTGATGCGCCGCGGCAAGGAGTTCTCCATCATGCTCGGCACCAACGAGCTAATGAACAGCCGCCTCTCTGGCTCGGAAGCCGCACTCGCGACGTTGGCAGCGAAGAAGATCGGGAACGTCG
>CADEDX010000016.1 GCA_902826195.1 uncultured Bradyrhizobium sp.
GCAATGCCGGGCTCATCCGCGCGCTGATCGTGCATGCGCTGAAGGAAGGCCTCGCCCGCGAAGGAAGGCGCACCGCCGCCAATACCGACGGCGCGGCGCTGTCGGCGTTTCGTCCGTCCTTTGCGCCGCACCCGACCAACTGGGACTGGCGCGCCTCGCCTTCCTATCCGGTCAGTCCCGCGCCCTCCTTCGGAGGCGCGATGGCGTCGGCGCTCGCCGAAGCGGGACAGGCCACGTTCGATGTCGGCACGCCAACCGCCGATGTGCGCTTCGAGGCGCAGCCCTCCGGCGACCTGGTCGACCGTCCGCTCGGCGCCGCGCGTACGCAGATCCACGAGACCTATATCGTATCGCAGACCCGCGACGGCCTGATCGTCGTGGACCAGCACGCCGCGCATGAGCGCATCGTCTATGAGAGATTGAAGGCGTCGCTGGCAAAGAACGGCGTACAGCGGCAGATCCTGCTGATCCCGGAGATCGTCGAACTCGACGAGGCGACCGTCGAAAAGCTGCTGGACCGCGCCGAGGAGCTGGCATCTTTCGGGCTTGCGATCGATTCCTTCGGCCCCGGTGCGGTGGCCGTGCGCGAAACGCCGTCGTTGCTCGGCAAGGCCAACGCGGCGGGACTGCTGCGTGATCTCGCCGAACACATGAGCGAATGGGACGAGGCGTTGCCATTGGAGCGCCGGCTGATGCACGTCGCGGCCACCATGGCCTGCCACGGCTCGGTCCGCGCCGGCCGCCGCCTCAAGCCGGAGGAAATGAACGCGCTGCTCCGCGAGATGGAAGACACGCCGAACTCGGGCCAGTGCAACCATGGCCGGCCGACCTATGTGGAGCTGAAGCTGAGCGATATCGAGAAACTGTTCGGGCGGCGGTGACCAATCGCAGGGTGGGTTAGCCGTAGGCGTAACCCACCCTGGCCTGCGCGAAAGCGGCGGATTACGCTTCGCTAATCCGCCCTACAAACCGCAAAAACACGAACTCCGTATCGTCATACGCACGGCGCTCCAACTCCTCGAAACCATCGGGCGCCGCAAACGCCGCGGCCTTCGCTTCCTCCACAACCAGCAACGCCCCCGGCGTCAGCCAGCCGCCATCGCGCAGCGAGGCCAGCGCTTTCTCAGCAAGACCCTTGCCATAAGTCGGATCGAGGAACGCCAGCGAGAACGGCTCCATCGGATGCGCAGGGCCGAGATTGGTGGCGTCCCGGCGATAGACTTTCGTCACGCCCCCCAGGCCCAGCGCCTCGACGTTGTTGCGCAACAGCGCACGCGCCTCGGCGCCATTGTCGACAAACAGCGTGAACGCCGCCCCGCGCGACACCGCCTCGATGCCGAGCGCGCCGGTGCCGGCGAACAGGTCGAGCACGCGGGCGTCCTCAATTGGATTATCGTAGGCGTGGATCAGGATGTTGAACACGGACTCGCGCAACCGGTCCGCCGTCGGGCGGATCGCCTGTGTGGATGGCGAAGCCAGATTACGGCCCTTCAGTCTTCCGCCGACGACGCGCATAACACAACTACTCGTCCCGCGGCGTCAGATCGCGCTTGCCGTGATAGCCGCGCTTGGGGCGGCGCGGCGGGCCGTAGCCGTTGGCCTCTTCCTCATTGCGCGCGCGGGCTTCCTCGCTGCCGGTGCGCTGCACCAGGACGCGGCGGCCCTTGCGGTCGGCGATCAGCGCGCTCTTGCCCGCCGGCTTGAACGGCTTTTTGCCGCTCGGCGCCTCCGTCTCTTCCTCGCCGGATTTTTCGTCAGATTTTTCACCCGGCATCGGCCGGTTGAAATCCGCACCCGCAAGCGTGGCGATCTTTTCGCCGAGTTGCTCGCGCAGCACCCGTGTCTTGACTTCCTCGACCTGGCCTTCCTCCAGTTCACCGAGCTGGAACGGCCCGTAGGACACGCGGATCAGCCGGTTCACCTCGAGGCCGAGATGGGCCATGACGTTGCGAACCTCGCGGTTCTTGCCTTCGCGGATCGCGAATACCAGCCAGACATTGGCGCCCTGGTCGCGCTCCAGCGTCGCGTCGATCGATCCGTATTTGACGCCGTCGACCTCGACGCCCTTCTTGAGCTCATCGAGCTGCGCCTGCGTGACATCGCCATGGGCGCGCACGCGATAACGCCGCAGCCAGCCCGTGTCGGGCAGTTCGAGCGCGCGCGCCAAACCGCCGTCATTGGTCAGCAGCAGCAGGCCTTCGGTGTTGAAATCGAGCCGGCCAATGGAGATCAGCCGCGGCAGGCCTTCGGGCAGATTGTCGAACACGGTCGGCCGCCCTTCGGGGTCGGCATGCGTGGTCATCAGGCCGCGCGGCTTGTGGTACATGAACAGCCGCGTTCGCTCGCGCGGCGGCAGCACCTTGCCGTCGACGGCGATGGAGTCGTTGGCGGTGACGTCAAGCGCCGGCGAATTGATGACGCGACCGTTGACCGTGACGCGGCCCTGCGTGATCCATTCCTCGGCGTCGCGGCGCGAGGCGAGACCGGCGCGGGAAACCACCTTGGCGATGCGCTCCCCGGATTTCTTGGCGCGCGGCGGTTGCGGCGCGCGCTTGTCGAATTCGGGTGTGCGCTCGCGATAGGCGCCCCGGCCGCCAAACGCCGGACGCTTTGCGAAAATCTTGCTGTCGTCCTCGTTCTCGCGGCGCGGCCGATCGTCACCCGACTCACTGCGCGGATGCTCCTGCCAGTCGGTGCGGCCAGCCGGCCTCTCGCGCGGACGGTCGAATTTCGGGCGATCCTCACGCGAACGCGAAAAACGCGGACGCTCTTCGCCGCCGCGGTCGTCGCGGGATCGGTCAAAGCGCGGCTTGTCGAAACTGCGCGCGCCGTCACGGGCGGGACGCGAGTCGCGTTCGCCGCGATCCTCACGCTTCTGCCAAGGTTTTGAATCGCCGCGATCGGGACGATTGCCGAAATCCTTGCGCGGGCCACGATCCGGCGCACCGCGCGAGAACTTCCTGTCGCCGCCGAATTTTCGCTCAGGCCGATCCCCACGAGGACGATCGCCATCGCGCGACGGCCGGGCGCTGAACGGCCGATCGCCACGTGGGCGGTCGCCGTCCTTGCGAAACCCTTCGCCGCGCGGCGCGTAGGGCCGCTTCTCGCCGCCACCCTCGCGCGGGGCGTAGGGCTTCCTGTCGCCGAACTTTCGATCGGACGAACGCCCCGCCGGACGCGCATCGTCGCGATCCCCAGGGGCGCTCTTGCGATCCCGCCTCGGCGGACGGTCGTCGCGATTGAAATTCGGACGATCACCGCGCGGCTTGAACGGGCGCTTCTCATCACCGCCGCGATCTTCGCGCGGCTTGAACGAACGCCTCTCGCCGTCGTCGCCGCGTGACGGACGAGCCGCATATGGCCCATCGCCGCGCGGGCGCGGGGCATCGCCAAAATCCCGGCGCGGCGGACGGTCGTCGCCGTCGCGCTTGCCGGCATAAGGCTTTCGATCACCCGAATAAGGCTTCTTGCCGAATGATTTCGCGCCGTCGGGCTTCCCGGCATAGGGGCGCCGTTCGCCATCGCCCTCACCTTTTCCGGCAAAGCCGCGCTTGGCGAACTTCTTCTCCGGCCCCCTCGCCGCCCCGGAGCGGCCCTTGCCGCCGCCGACGCGGGGCTTGCCCCCACCGGGCCGGTCGCGCCGGCCGCGGGAATCGTTGTTTTTATCGGTGTCGCGGGGCATGAATGGTCTCTCGGGTACGATGAATTGGCGATCAGGCTGATGCGGATGGGCTGTCAAAGCGGTAACGCGCGCGCACTTCGCTCAGGGCGCATTCTCACGCAAAACCGGCATCCACGTTTGCTGAAGGCGCAGCTAGTAGCAGGTTTCTTGCGATGATACGAGGCATGACTGCCCCTTCTTTCATGGATTTGGCGCTGAAAACGGCCGAAAACGCCGGAAATGGCGGCGAAGTGCCGATCGGATGCGTCATCGTCAGGGGGAACGACGTCATCGCCACCGCCGGCAACCGAACCCTGACCGACCGCGATCCCACCGCGCATGCCGAAATCCTGGCGATCCGGCAGGCCGCCGCGGCGATCGGCACCGAGCGGCTGGTCGATTGCGACCTCTATGTCACGCTGGAGCCCTGCACGATGTGCGCAGGCGCGATCTCGTTCGCCCGGATCCGGCGGCTCTATTACGGCGCCGCCGACCCCAAGGGCGGCGCGGTGGATTCCGGCGTACGGTTCTTTGCGCAGCCGACCTGCCACCATGTGCCCGAGGTTTATTCCGCAGTCGGGGAGACGGAGGCGGCGACGTTGCTCAAGGAATTTTTCAAGATACGGAGGTAGTTCACGCCGAACGCCGTTACCCCATCTACGAAGCTACCCGTTGAGAAAAAACTCCCGCAGCAGCTTCGCCGTCACTTCCGGGTTCTCCTCGGGCAGGAAATGTCCGGAATCCACCGCCGCCCCTTCCACCTTCGTCGCCCATTTCTTCCATGTGTCGAGCGGCGTCGTCGCCGCGCTCGCTACGCCCGCATCGCCCCACAGCGCCAGCATCGGCACCGTGATCTTCTTGCCGGCTTCGAAATCCTTCTTGTCGATTTCATAGTCGGCATAGGCACCGGCGCGGTAATCCTCGCACATCGCGTGGATGCGCGCGGGATCTCGGAACGGGGCGAGATAGTGCTCCAGCGCGCGCGGGTCGATTTCATCCAGCGTCTGCGATTTGGTCTGGCTTGCCATCTTCTGCCGGAGGAAAAACTCGCCATTGCTTGCGATCAGGGTCTCCGGCAGCGGGTGTGGCTGCGCCAGGAACGCCCAGTGATAGATCTTCAGCGCGGAGAGCCGGTTCAGCTTTTCCCAGTAATCATAGGTCGGCGCGATATCGAGCACCGCGAGTTTCGAAAGCCGGCCGGGATGATCGAGCGCCAGCCGGTACGACACGCGGCCGCCGCGGTCATGACCGGCGAGCGCAAAATGGACGTGGCCGAGTTGCTCCATCGCCTCCACCATGGCCTTCGCCATCGCGCGCTTGGTGTAGGGCGTGTGGTTGGCGTCGCTGTCGGGCATGTCCGACCAGCCGTAGCCGGGCAGGTCCGCAATGATCAGCGTGAACTTGTCGGCCAGTTGCGGCGCGACCGGGTGCCACATCACGTGCGTCGATGAAAACCCGTGCAGCAGCAATAGCGGCGGCCCCTTGCCGCCGACGCGGGCGAAGATGCGGCCCGACGAGGTGTTGATCCATTCGGAAGCGTATCCGGGGAATAGATCGGCGAGATCGGGCATGGGCGCTCCTTCCGCTTCAAACTATGTTTGCCGTTGCCGCTGGCAGGTCGCAGGTTTAAGCCATTCCCCAAGACCGACCAACAGGAACGAGAACCGAGGAAACCACAATGTCGATCGATTTCGAAATCCCGGCCGAAGCCAAGGCGATCCGCGAGAAAGTACGCAAATGGGTGCATGACGAATGCATTCCGGCCGAGAAGGAGCTCGACATCAAGCCGCTCGCCGAGGTGCTCGGCCCGCTGAGGGCCAAGGCCCGCGCGCGCGGCCTGTGGTGCCCGTGGGTGCCGAAGGAATATGGCGGCATGGGGCTCGGCCCGCTGGCGAACGCGCTGGTGCAGATGGAGCTCGGCGAGAGCATGCTGGGCGCGCTGTCGATGAACACGCAAGGGCCCGACGACGCCTCGATGATGACGATCCTCGCCCACGGCACGGAATATCAGAAGGAGAAGTTCCTCAAGCCGCTGCTGAATGGCGACAAGCGCATCTGCTTCTCGATGACCGAAAAGGCCGCCGGCGCCGACGCCACCGGCATGCAGACCACGGCGGTCAAGGACGGCAACGAGAATTACGTCCTGAACGGCGAGAAGTGGTTTTCCTCTTCCGCCAGCGTCGCCGACATGGCGCTGGTGATGGCCAAGACCGATCCGGACGCGCCGCGCCACAAGCAGTATTCCACCTTCATCGTCGAGCTGCCGAACCCCGGCTACAAGATCAAGCGCAACGTCGCCAACATGGCGATCGAAGGCCCGCATGATCATGCGATCCACGGCGGCCATTCCGAGATCGAGATCAAGGATCTGAAAGTGTCCGCCGACAACCTGGTCGGCGGCGAAGGCAACGGCTTTGCGATGGGCCAGCACCGCCTCGCCTATGGCCGGCTGCGCCACGGCATGCACAACGTCGCCAAGGCGCAGCGCGCGCTCGACATGGCGGTCGGCCACATCACCACACGCTCGACCTTCGGCCAGTTGATCTCCGACCGGCAGGCCGTCCAGTTCATGCTCGCCGACTGCGCCGAACAGCTCTACATCGGCCGCCTGATGCTGCTGCACATCGCCTACAAGGCCGAGAAAGGCCTCGACATCCGGCAGGAGAACTCGATCGCCAAGATCTTCCATGCCCACATGGTGCACAAGGTGATCGACACCGCGATCCAGCTCCACGGCGCGCTCGGCTTCAGCCAGGATACGCCGCTGGCGAAGTGGTACACGCAGGTCCGCGCGCAGCGGCTGGTCGACGGTCCCGACGAAGTGCACAAGTGGAAGATCGGCAAGAACGTCATCAAGGCGTTCCGCGAGCACGGCACCACGGCGAGCGCCGTGGGTGGCGATTTGCTGTAAAAGCTCGATAGATGTCATTGCCGGGCTTGACCCGGCAATTCATCGTTACGAAGCACTCACGCGAAGAGCGATGGATGCCCGGGTCAAGCCCGGGCATGACGAGGGCGGGGCGATCGCCTAGCTACGCTCCGCCTCCACCGCCTGCCAAGCAATGTCGCGGCGACAGAAACCGTCCGGCCATTTGATGCGGTCGACGGCTTGATAGGCGCGTTGCTGCGCCTCGCGTACCGTCCTCCCCATCGCGCACACGTTCAGCACGCGTCCGCCAATGGCGAGGATGGCGCCGTCCTTCACCACCGTGCCGGCATGGAAAATCTCGACGCCCTCAATCTCGGCGGCGTCATCGAGCCCGTCGATGCGCGTGCCTTTCTTGTAGTCGCCGGGATAACCGTTCGCCGCCATCACCACCGTCAGCGCCGGATCGGGAAACCAGCGCAGATCAAAATGCTTCAGTTCGCCGTCGCAGGCCGCCAGCAGCGCCGGCACGATGTCGGACATCATCCGCAGCATCAGCACCTGGCATTCAGGGTCGCCGAAACGGACGTTGTACTCGAACAGCTTTGGTCCCTGCGCCGTGAGCATCACGCCGGCATAGAGGACGCCCTTGAACGGTATACCGCGCTTCTTCATACCGGCGACCGTCGGCAGGATGATCCGCGCCATGATCTGGTCGTGCACTTGCGCCGTCACGAACGGCGTCGGCGAATAGGCGCCCATGCCGCCGGTGTTGGGGCCCTCGTCGTGGTCGAACACGCGCTTGTGGTCCTGCGCGGTCGCCAGCGGGATCGCGGTCTCACCGTCGCACAGCGCGAAGAAACTGATCTCGCGGCCTTCGAGGAATTCCTCGATCACGACTTCGGTGCCGGCGGAGCCGAACGCGCCGTTGAACATCATGGCGATGGCCGCTTCGGCTTCATCGAGCGTCTTGGCGACGACGACGCCCTTGCCGGCGGCAAGGCCATCGGCCTTGACCACGATCGGCGCACCCTGCTGGCTGACATAGGCCAGCGCATCGCCCGCCGTGGTGAAGCGGCCATAGGCGCCGGTCGGAATGTTGAACTCGCTGCAGAGGTCCTTGGTGAAACCCTTGGACCCTTCGAGTTGCGCCGCCTGCCTGCCCGGGCCGAACGCCTTGATGCCGACTTTCGCGAGCTCGTCGACAATGCCCGCGGCCAGCGGCGTCTCAGGGCCGACCACGACGAGATCCACGGCGTTTTTCCGACAGAAATCGATCACCGCCGGATGGTCCGCAACGTCGAGCGCCACGCATTCGGCTTCCCGCGCAATCCCGGCATTGCCCGGCGCGCACCACAGTTTGGTCAGCAGCGGAGAAGCGGCGATCTTCCACGCGAGAGCATGTTCGCGGCCGCCGGAACCGAGCAGGAGGATGTTCATGAGAAACGCAGCCAAGTGAAGGGTTGCGGACAATTGCGCGAGGGTTTAGCACGGCCGGGGCTGGCCGCAACAACGCGTCTGTTCCTGTGTGGATATGTGCCTTGGCGTAGCCAGCCCACTATCCAGACCTTGCGCAAGCGCCTCAAAAGGCCGATTCTAAGACCTGATATGCCTGCTGAGAAGCTGATCAACGCGCCCGAATTCACCGTCTCGGAACTGTCCACCGCCCTGAAACGGACGGTCGAGGACACTTTTGGCCATGTCCGCGTCCGTGGCGAAATCACCGGCTTCCGCGGGCCGCACTCGTCCGGTCATTGCTATTTCGCGCTGAAGGACGAGAGCGCCAAGATCGAGGCGGTGGTCTGGAAATTCGCCCACGCGCGGATGCGCTTCAAGCCGCAGGAAGGGCTCGAGGTCATCGCCACCGGCAAGCTGACGACCTATCCCAATTCCTCAAAATACCAGATCGTCATCGAGTCGCTGGAGCCCGCCGGCATCGGCGCGCTGATGGCGCTGATGGAAGAGCGCAAGAAGAAGCTTGCCGCCGAGGGCCTGTTCGACGAGGCGCGCAAGCAATTGCTGCCCTGGCTTCCGGAGGTAATCGGCGTCGTCACCTCGCCGACGGGGGCTGTCATCCGCGACATCCTGCACCGGCTGGAGGATCGCTTTCCTCGCCGCGTGCTGGTGTGGCCGGTCAAGGTGCAGGGCGAAGGCTCGGCCGAACAGGTGGCTGCCGCCATCCGCGGCTTCAATGCGCTTCCCGAGGGCGGCCGCATTCCACGGCCGGATCTGTTGATCGTCGCCCGCGGCGGCGGCTCGCTGGAGGATCTGTGGTCGTTCAACGAGGAGATCGTGGTGCGCGCCGCCGCCGAGAGCATGATCCCGCTGATCTCGGCGGTCGGCCATGAGACCGATATTACGCTGATCGATTTCGCCGCCGACAAGCGCGCGCCGACGCCGACCGCCGCCGCCGAAGTGGCGGTGCCCGTGCGCAGCGAATTGTTCGTCGAGGTCGAGAGCCTGGCGCGACGCACGATGGTGTGCTGGCAACGCGGGCAGGAGAGCCGCCGCAACGAATTGCGGGCCGCGACCCGCGCGCTGCCCGGATTGAGCGAACTGCTCGCCATCCCCCGGCAGCGGCTGGATCATCTCGGCGCCGCCCTGCCCCGCGGGTTGAAGGCCAATACGCATGCGCACCACCGCCGCTTCTCGCATCTTGCCGCCGGCCTGACGCTGAAGGTTTTGCGCGGACAGGTCGCGCAGGCCAACCACCGTCTCACGGTGTCGGGCGAACGTATCAGGCTGTCCGCCCGCGCCCTGCTGCGCAGCCGGCGCGATCGTTTCGCCGGGCTCGAGGTCCGGCTGCAGGCATCACGACTCTCCAACGCACAGGCGCAGCGCAATGCCATCGCACGCGCCAATGAGCGCACGCAGCGGCTGGCCGAGCGTGCCCGACGCGCGCTTCTGACCGCCATGCAGCGCCTCGATGCGCGTGTCGCCCACAGCGGCCAGTTGCTGTCGGCGCTGTCCTACCGCGGCGTGCTCGCGCGCGGCTTTGCGCTGGTGCGCGACGAACAGGGACACGCGGTGCATGCCGCCGCCGCGATCGGGCCGAACGCGCATCTGTCGATCGAATTCGCGGACGGCCGCGTCGGCGCCACCGCGGATGCCGACCGGCCGCAGGCCACGGCGCCCGCCGCGACGACGAAGGCGGCAACGCAGGAGGCGAAGCCGGCAGCGCCGAAGCGCGCCGTCAAGCCGGTTGATCAGGGCAGCCTGTTTTAGCTTAGCGCGCGAGCCAGTCATTGACGCGCCGCTGCGCGTCCTTGCGTGCTTCCGCGTCGGTGCCGATATGGCCGCGCTCGGGCAGCGCCGCGTCGGCGCCGGCGATCGCCCTCAGCGGCAGGTTGGCGCGGTCGAAATCATGGGCCGCGCCGGGATAGACGAATATCTGTGCCAGCGCGCTGCGGCCCCGCGCGCCCTCCACGGCCTGGCGGCAGGCGGACGGCGAACTGATGTCGTCCTGCGCGCCGATCAAGAGCAGCGTCGGCACCCGCGTGCTCCAGCCGAGGCCGGACGAGATCCGGCAATCCGGATAGAAGGCGATCGCCGATCGGAAATCCGGCGCGATGCCGCGCACCAATGATTGCGGACGCACTGCCCACAGCACCGCACTGGCGCCGTTCGCCCATCCCATCAGGCTGATCCGCTGGTGGATGGCCCACGGTTGCTGCAACAACCATTGCCGCGAGGCGTTGATATCGGCCAGCCGCTCGCGGCGGGCGAGCACGCGGCGCTCCTTGGCATGGCATTGCGGACCGAGTTCGCGCGAGCCGTAGCTGTCAGGCAGCAGCACGGCATGGCCGGTCTTCAGCAGCTGCTCTGCCCAGTCGCGGTAGCGCGACTGCACCGGCTCCGACTGGCCGCCCAATCCGCCGCAACCATGTAGCGCAATCACGGTGGCAAACGGCCCGTCGCCCTCGGGCTTGTAGAGCTGGGCATGCAGGGTCAGGCCGCCCGCCGGGATATCGACCTGGAGCGGGGCCGGCAATGGCGCGGCCCCGGCCGTACAGGCCGTCGCGAGGAGCATCAGGGATAGTGTGGCAGGCAACAGGCGCATCGGTCTCGGATCGGCATGACGCGGTGGGCACCGGCGGAGTTAACGCTATCATGCGGCCGTACCCGAAATCATCACAATCAGGTCAGTTTGCGGGGCGGACAGCACGACCTATTTATGATAGATCGAACCTTGACGATACATTTAAGGCCAGCCGTTGCGGGCGGGCCGATCGGAGAATTTGACGTGCTCAATAAATTCGGTTCTTCGGGCCATGGCGAAGCGCAGGTGCAATATCTGGATGGCGATTTCCGCGTGATCTCGCCCGGAACCTATGTTCGTTGCGCCATCACCGACGTGCGCATCCCGCTCGACGAATTGAAGTACTGGAGCGTCGATCTGCAGGAGGCTTATTCGGTCGCGAGCGCCGTGCTGCAGCGGCATTATCCAGGTGCGTTGAAGACGCAGGGCTAATTACAATTGAGTGCACGCGTGCGCTTGGCGCCTTGTCCGGCGCTCCGCAGACACTTGGCATCGTTCCCTATGCTACTACGCGCCGCCCTACTCTTTTGGATGGTCTTCATCGCGCCTGCCGCGGCACAATGGCGCGCCGATGTCGTACCGACATCGGGTCGCGTGACGGCAATCGACGTTGACGGTCCCCTCGTTCGGATCGCGGTCGGAGCCAATTGGTATCGGCTTGCGAACGATGCTGCAGGGCTTGTTCCCGCAAGCTCGCCCGATCGACCCAAGCTTCCGCGCGACGCCCTTGCCGACGGCCGAATGATCGTCGGCGCCGCGCAGGTCGCCCGCGCCTGGCTTGCGGCGCCCACCAGCCGCTACGACCACGGCGTTCTCGGCGATGCGATAGAAGCCGGCAGTCTGGTGATCGAGCGGCTTGATGGGCGGCACGGCAGCGTAACGCGGCCGCGACGCGGTGTTCGAGGATCTTCCCCGCGCATCGCTTCGATCGACGGACGCGACTGGATCGTGGTGGTAAAATCATATCTCGATCGCGGATCGGCGCTCGCGATCATCGACGCCGACAGCATGACCATCGCCGCCGAAACGCCGCCGATCGGTCATGCGCATGCGTGGCTGAACCCGGCGGGGATCGCAGACTATGACGGCAACGGTACCACCGATATCGCGCTGGTTCGGCAGCCGCATGTCGTCGGACGTCTCGAGCTATGGTCATGGAAGGACAGGAAGCTGACCAAGGTCATCGAGGTTGCCGAAGTGACGAATCATTTCATCGGCTCGCGCGCTCGGCTTGAGTTGGACTGCCGATTTCGATGGAGACGGCCATCCCGATCTGGCGGTGCCCAGCCTGGATCGGAGAACGCTGCGGATCATCAGTTTTGCGCCTGAAGTCCGCGACATAGCTCGTGTCCGATTGCCTGCGCGAATAGTGACAAACATCGGGGCCATTGAACTCGGCGGAAAGCTCGCGCTAATCGCCGGCGTCGAGGACTGCCAGTTGATTCTTATCCGGAATCAGTCAGGGTGAACTCACTTCTCGCGTGCCTTGAACAGGCGGGCCGACACGTATTTCCGCAGCATCGCCGCGTCGTCGAATTCGAGCGTCACCGAGAACGGCACGATCTGCTGGGACCAATCCCTTAACCGCGCCAGATCCTTTTCCGTCGTGACCAGCGTCAGCCCATCGCGTTTGGCCTCGGCGATCAGGCTTTCGATCTCGGTCGGTGAATAGGCATGATGATCGGCGAAGGCGCGCTGCGCGGCCACGTCGATGCCGCCGGCGCGCAGCGTGCTGAAGAACCGTGCGGGATCGCCGATGCCGGCAAACGCCAGCACGCGCTTGCCCCGAAGCTGCGCGACCTGCGCCTCATCCGGCTTCAGATGCGCAGGCAATACCGGCTTGCCTTGCGCCGCGATCTCGGCCGCAATCGATTCAGCAGCACTGCCGGTGCCGACGACGATGAGCGCATCGGTGCGCGCCAGTTGCGGCCGCAGCGGCGCACGCAGGGGGCCGGCGGGAAACACCTGGCCGTTGCCGATGCCGCGCGTCCCATCGATCACGATCAGCGAGGTGTCCTTGACGATCGCCGGACTCTGAAAGCCGTCGTCCATTACAATCACGGTGGCGCCCTGCGCGCGCGCCAGCGGCACGCCGTCCGCGCGTTTGCGCGACACAACGACCGGCAGCGCATCCGCCATCATCAGGGGTTCGTCCCCGACATCGGACGCGGCATGCCGCGCGGGATCGACCCGGACCGGTCCGCGCAATTTGCCGCCATAGCCGCGGCTCAGCACCACCGGCGTCTCGCCGAGTTCGCGCAACAGTTTTGCCAGCGCCAGTACGGTGGGCGTCTTGCCGGCGCCGCCGACGTGATAATTGCCGACGCAAAGCACTGGAATCCCGGCATTCAATCCCTTGCGGCGCAGCCGCCGTGCGGCGACCGCGCCGTAGAGGGCGGCGAGCGGCTTCAGAAGATGCGCGTTGAGCGAGGCCGGACCGTGCCAGAAGCCCGGCTCACGCACTGGCGGCTCCCATCTCGATCCGCAATTGCAGGAGATATGGCTCGAGCGCAAAGAGCGTACGCTCCAGTGCGCCGCCGAGCTGATCGACCACGTGTTCAGACGCTACCAGCACGGCTTCACGCGCGTTGGGATTGGCGAGCAGCTGCCCAAACTGCTTGACCAGCGCTTCCTGCGTATCGGCCCGCCGCGCGCCGCCGGCGGCATCGAGGGCTTCGTAGACATCCGTGAAGTTGAAGACGTGGGGTCCATGGATGACCGACGCGCCGAGCTTGATCGCCTCAATGGGATTCTGGCCGCCATGTTGGACCAGCGATCCGCCCATGAACACGATCGGCGCCAGCCGGTAGAACAACCCGAGTTCGCCCATGGTGTCGGCGACGTAAATGTCTGTCGTGGCGGTGGGCAGATCCTCGCGCGAGCGCAGGGTCGGATTGAGGCCGGCCGCTGCGATCATGCGCGCGATGGCTTCGCCGCGGTCGGGATGCCGCGGCACGATCACCGTCAGCAGGCCCGGAAAATAGCCGGCAAGCGTCCGGTGGGTTTCCGTCAATATCTCTTCTTCACCGGGATGCGTCGAGGCCGCGAGCACGACCGGGCGACCGCGCGTCATCGTCAGCAGCCGCTCCAGCCTGTTTGCATCAGCAGGCGGCGCAGGGACGTCTAGCTTGAGGTTTCCCGTCACGACGACGTTGCGGCTGCCGAGCGCTGCAAAGCGATCGCCATCGGTCTGCGATTGCGCCAGACAGATGTCGAACTTGTCGAGCAGAGCCGAGATGGTGCCTTGCACCCGCTGCCAGCGCGGAAACGAGCGCTGCGACATGCGTCCGTTGATCAGCACCATCGGCAGCCGCCGCGCGGCGCTCGACAGGATCAGGTTTGGCCACAGGTCGGACTCGATGAACAGCGCCAGCGAGGGCCGCCAGTGGTCGAGAAACCGCGCGACGTAACGCGGCGAATCATATGGCACATATTGATGGATGACATCGGGCGGGAACCGCTTGGCGACGATCGCAGCCGACGTCACCGTGCCCGACGTCAGCAGGATGCGCAGGTTCAAGCCGCGCAGCCGCTCGATCAACCCCGCCGCCGCCAGCACCTCGCCAACGCTGGCGCCGTGAATCCAGACCAGCGGCCCGGCGGGCCGGATATCCGCACTCAGACCACGGCGCTCGCCAAAACGCGCCGGATCTTCCTTGCCCAGCTTAAGACGGCGGCTGATCAGCGCAGGCGACAGCGGCACCATCGCGTACGACAGTTTCCGGTAGACGCGCAGCGTCATCGGCAGTGGATCAGCCAAGAGCGGCCTCCGGACGCCCGACGGCCGCATAGGCGCGACGGGTCGCTTCGTTCAGGTAAGCTTCTACCTGAAGACGAAGCTTTTCCATAGTCTCGGCATCTGCATCCGGCGGTACATACACAGCCTCTATGCCGACCACCACACCGCGCCCGAACGGTAAATTGATGGTGGTGGAATCCCAGTTCTTCAACCGGATGAATCTGGAAGTTACCATCGCAAACGGCATGATCGGCCGCCCCGACTGCCGCGCCAGCATGATGATGCCAAGCCCGACGACCCGCGCGCGCTTCGGCACGTCGGCGGTGGTCGCGACGTTCCACTTGTCTTCCAGCGCCTGCACCATTTCGCGAAACGCGCCGACGCCGCCCTTGCGATGAAAGGCGCCACCGTGATCGCCGGAGCCGCGGATGGTTCCAATGCCGAGCCGCTCGGCGGCGATGGCGTTGAACTCGCCGTCGCGATGCCGCGAGATCAGCACCTTGGCGCGGTGGCTCTCCTTGGTCTTGATGAACGGCGTCATGAAATGCTGGCCGTGCCAGAATGCGAAGATCGCCGGCATTTCCGGCTCGACCCGCTCATAGACATCGGCCGGCTCGTAGCTGAAGCGGTTGGTCAGCCAGACCAGCCGCAGATACTCGGCCGCGAGCACACCCAGCGCGCGCTGAACCCAGGTGCTGCGCAGCAAGTCGCGAAGGAGACGTTTCAACTGCAGGACTTCTTAACCGGAGGACTTCGTGTCTTGACCCGGATCGAGCAGCCGATGGAGGTGAACCACGAAGTAGCGCATGTGGGCGTTATCGACGGTCTGCTGCGCCTTCGCCTTCCAGGCCGCGTGAGCGGACGCGTAATTCGGATAGACACCGACGATCTCGACCTGGTCAAGGTCCTTGAAGGTCGTGTGTTCGAGATCGGTCAGTTCGCCGCCGATGACGAGGTGGAGCAACTGCTGCGGGGCGCTATCTGGCATGATGGTCTTTCCTAACGAGATGCCCGGCAAGCAAAGAGTGACGTTATCAACGCGATAGAACGGGACGATAAGTGGCGCGGATTTCGACCGATTCAGGGCAACTGATGATTCCGGAAGTGCTCGACAATCCGACTGTGTCGATCCTGCCCCGCCGCCACCAGCACCCCGTGCACCACCTCCCGGCGATTATACTCGATCGCATCCCCCGAGAGCGCGGTCATTCTACCATTCGCTTCCTGCACGATCAAATTGGCCGCGGCAAGATCCCAATCGCGGCTCTGGCCGCCTGCAAAAGCGGCATCCAGGCTACCGTCGGCGACCCGGCACAGCCGCAGCGCCAGCGAGCCGATTCGCGGATGCAGCGTGATTTCCTCGGACGAGGGGCTCAGCCGTTGCACCAGCGGTTTTGGCCCGGCCACCCGGGAAAAATCCAGCTCCGTGCCGGCTGCCGCACACACCGGCCTTTCATTATGCGTGGCGCCGCGGCCACGGACCGCGAAGAAGTACTCATCGGTAGCCGGCGCGAACACGGCCGCCAGCACCGGGGCCGAGCCCGCAACCAGTGCCACGCTGACGCACCAATCCTCGCGGCCGGCGAGATAGGCGCGGGTGCCGTCGATCGGATCGACGATCCACACCAGTTGCTTGCCGAGGCGAGTGTCGTCGTCGACGCTCTCTTCCGACAGCCAGCCATAATCCGGCGTCGCCGCGCGCAGCCGCCGTTCGACGAGGTCGTTGACGGCGATGTCGGCCTCGGAGACCGGCGACGAGGCGGCGCCCTTGGTCCAGTTCTTCAGCTCGGTACGAAATAGCGACAGGGCGAGTGCGCCGGCTTCGCGAACCGTGTCCCTCAGCAGCGCGGCATCGTGCGCCCAGACGGCGATATCAGCGTCCGCCAAGCGTCAGGCCCTCGATGCGTAGCGTCGGCGCGTTGGTGCCGTAGCGGAATTCCAGGTTGTTGGCGGCAACCAGCGACTTGAACATCGGCAACAGGTGACCCGCGATCGTCACCTCGCTGACCGGGTAAGTGATCTCGCCGTTCTCGATCCAGAAGCCGGAGGCGCCGCGGCTGTAATCGCCGGTCACGCCATTGACGCCGGAACCGATCAGGTCGGTGACATAAAAGCCCTGCTTGATGTCCGAGATCAGCTCTTTCGGCGTCATCGCACCGGCTTCGAGATGCAGATTGTATGCTCCCGGCGACGGCGAGGACGAGACGCCGCGATGGGCGTGTCCGGTCGTGACCAGCCCGAGTTCGCGCGCCGTCGCACAATCCAGCAGCCACGTGGTCAACACCCCCTCGTCGATCAGCGCGGTCTTCTTCACCCTGACTCCCTCGGCGTCGAAAGTCTGCGAGCGCAGGCCGCGCACCCGCAGAGGGTCGTCGACGATGCGGATGTCCTTGGCGAACAGTTGCTCGCCCATCCGGTCTTTCAAAAAGCTGGTCTTGCGCGCGACTGAGGCGCCATTGATGGCGCTGACGAGATGCCCGACCAGCGATCCCGACACCCGCGGATCGTAAACGACCGGCACCTTGCAGGTTTCGACCTTGCGCGGATTGGCGCGCGCCACCGTGCGCTCGCCCGCCTTGCGACCGACACTCTCGGGCGAAGCGAGATCAGAGGCATGCGGCGCCGAGGTGAAATCGTAATCGCGCTCCATGCCGGTGCCTTCGCCCGAGATAGCGGTCATCGAAATGCCGTGACTGGAGCGCAGGTAAGAGCCGTGGAAGCCGGTCGAGGTGACCAGCACCATGCCGCCGATGCCGCTCGACGCCGAGGCGCTGCCTGATTTGGTGACGCCCTTGACCGCAAGGCCTGCCGCCTCGGCCTCGCAGGCGCGGCGTTCCAGTTCGCCGGTGGTCGGAATATTGCGATCGAGCAGATCGAGATCGGCGAAATCTCGCGCCAGCAGCGCGGGGTCGGCGAGACCGACATATTTGTCGTCGGGCGCCACGCGGGCCATCGCCACCGCCCGCTCGGCGAGCATGGCAATGCCGTCGCCGGAAACGTCATTGGTCGAGACCACGGCCTGACGCTGCCCGACCAGCACGCGCAAACCGACATCGTCGCCTTCGGAACGCTCGGATTCCTCGACCCGGCCATCGCGCACCTCGACGCCCTGCGACACGCCGCGCACCGCAACCGCGTCGGCAGCGTCCGCGCCCGCACGTTTCGCCGCCTCGACGAGGCGCTGCGCCAGCGTCGAGAGCGCCGATTGGTCGAACAGGTCGGAAGTCGCGCCGGAAGACTTCTGCGGCGAAGTGCTAGATGGTGAAGAGTTCACAAACAAAATCCCTGACATTGAAGAGAGCGGGAAACGCAAGCCGGCAACGCTCTCACAGATGTGCCTGATTCACTTGGATTTCAAGCATTTTGCATCGCCAAATGTCAGGCAATTTCGGCATTTGCGCAAGGTCTCGTCAATCATGTGCGCCAAGGTCTTGTCAATCATGCTGCCAGAAGCACGGCGGGTGACATCTCCTTAACCAGGCTTTTTAAGGCGATACGGAAATCGCTCCGCTAGGGTCTCGCGTATCGACCGGGAAAATAATCCCGGCGGGGAGATGAAAACTGTGGGGCGTCAAACAGCAACAAGCGGGATCAACCCCGCCGGGTCGGGCCGCGTAGCGCGGCTCGACCCTCTTTCTCTTCCGATCAGCTTCCATGCGCACGATACCCGTGCGGACGGCGGTGTGCGGAGGATCGAACTTCATCGCGAACGCGTCGTGCTGCACCGTGCCGTCAAGGGCATGCGGATGGCGATCAACGTTCGCGTCCGCGACTTTCTCGGCGTCGCGCTGCGCGGCAGCGACGACGATGCGCAGATGCTGGTGCTGGTCCATCGCGATCCCGCGCTCAACATTCCCTTGTGCGAGAGCGCCGATCGCGAAGAGATCGTGTCGGCGTGGCTGAAATGGAGCGACATCTTCGCGCTTCCGCAACTGACGGAAGATGACCATTACGAACCGGCCGCCCGCCGCCGCCGTCACAACGCCATCCGCGCCCGCCGGCCGAAATTTCTGGTGCGCCGCCGGCTCGGCAACCTGACCAACACCGAGACCATTCACCGCGACGAACGCGAAATCATCGCGCGGGATTGAGTTAGCTTCCCTGCAGGTCAAGCGGCATGACGCTAGACTGACAGCGAATGCTTCGATGAAGCCGCCAGACGGTTCAGATGGGCGTCAAACCGGGCGCAGAAGTTCCTGACAAACGGTCGGCCACGGGGAGTGAGACAGAAACCGTCGTCCGTCCGCTGGACAAATCCGTCGATATCCTCCGCAATTATGGCGTCGGCCTCGTGCAGGATATTCAAACCAGCCTCACCGAAACGATCCGTCAGTCCCTTTGAAGAGAAGGTGAAGTCGCACATCAGGCGCTCGATGACGGAGGCCCGCAGCCTGTCCTCGGGTGTCAGCGCCCACCCGCGAACCGTGGCAAGACCCGTTTGCTGCACTCGCCGCGCATAGTCTGAAGCCGAGACGGCATTTTGAACGTATCCCCTCGGCAATCGGCCGATCGCGGAGGCACCAAGTCCGATCGCAACGTCAGCGCGATCTGTCGTGTACCCCTGAAAATTGCGCCTCAAGCTGCGCGTTGCAAGGCTGTCGTTAGGCCGCGCGAAATGATCCAGCCCAAGTGGCTTGTAGCCCGCCTGCTCGATCAAGGTCGCCAGCCGGCGTGCCATCGAATATCGCTGGCTAGGTCCGGGAAGGGCGCTCGCATCGATCAATTTTTGATTGCGCACCCGATGCGGCAAGTGTGCGTAGCCGAAGACCGCGATACGGTCGGGCGACAGTTCGAATACCTGCTGGATAGTATGGTCGAGGCTGTGCTCGGTCTGATGGGGCAATCCGTACACCAGGTCGACATTGACCGAACGGATATCGCGATCACGAAAAAGATCGACCGCCTTGCTGGTAATCTCGTAACTCTGTTCCCGGCCGATGGCTTTCTGGACGACCGGATCAAAATCCTGAACACCGATCGAGATTCGATTCACGCCGACCTCCACCAGGCTGTCGGCTTTTTCCGACGTCATCAATCGCGGATCGACCTCGACGGCAAACTCGATGCCCGGGGGAACTTCGAAACAGTTGTTCAGCCAAACACCAAGCCGGCGGATGTCTCGGGCGGACAGGATGTCGGGCGACCCGCCTCCCCAGTGCAGATGCGTCAGCCGATGCCAACCTGGGATAAGTTGGGAAACGGAAAGCAACTCCGTTTCGACCGCTTCAAGATAGTCTGCGACGGGCTCGTAGCGGCGAGTTGCTTTCGTGCTGCAGGCGCAATACCAGCACAGCGCTTCGCAGAAGGGGATATGAACATAAAGCGACAGGGCGGCGTCACTGCCGATCTCGGCCAGCCAGCTCTTGTAGTCTGCAGGTCCGATCGCACCGTCGAAATGATTGGCGGTGGGATAACTGGTATATCTGGGAAGTGAGGCCGCGTGACGGCTGGCCAGTGTGTCGTCGACAGAACTCATCAACCCCCCTTTACGTCAGCTACCAGACGATCTCGAACGTACATTCCGGCGCTCCCATCGCCTGGCAGCCGATCTCGGTTACGCGCGCGCGTTTATCGACGAGAATGGAATACAGGCGCTCGAACGTTGCCGCGTAGAAATCGCAATACGGCTCGGCTGAGCGCTGTCCCCGGCAAATCGGACAGTCGCGTATTGTAAATTGCGTCGAGCGGCCGTGCCGCGCCGAAAAAACGCCGGTGCCGACGAAGGTCCAGGCGTTTCTCGCAATCGCGTTGGCGAGCGCTCGGCTGGCCAGACCGGCGGGGCAGCAACGCAACACGATCTGGGCGGGCCGCGGGATTCGGTAACGAAGCAGATAGTTTGCCGTGAGGTGCCCCGCGATCCGTCCAACGCTGCGGGCTCGGCGGTCGCCCAGTTCGTCGTGAAGGACGTGGTGGAGGCGCATGACTTCATGTTCGTCGACCATGTCCGTCGGCTGTTCCGAAAGATACATTTCCAGTCCGGAAGCCCTGAAAATACGCCGGATCGATTGCGGGCTCTCGACCCGGTCCAGCGCCTCGACAATGCGGGTAATCGCATTCGGGCCGATCATGCCGATGCGAAGACTGGCGGTATCCATCGTTGCGACGGCCATCCATCTCGCTCCAGTTCACCGTCGCAATCACGATGGCGTGGCGGTTTCGTCCTCGAGCTGCTCGGTCCCACCACCGCAAGCCATGATCTCGGCCTGGCGTGGCCCGCTGATCTTGCGGTTATGGCTGGTTTTCCATTCCACCCCGGCCGTGTCAGCGCGCTTCCGCGATCGGTCGAAGCCGAAATCGACCTTCTCCTTGGATTGCGGCCCCCAGTAATTGACGCGGCCGAGATCATAGAATTTTCGCTCGAAGCCCGATCGCAGGAAGGCTTTGAGACAGCCCAGCAGGTAGCGGCGGCGCTCACCCGAACCGGCCCAGGGATATGAGAACAACGCCTTGTGCATATAGAAGCGCCGGTAGTTGTGCATGACGCGGTCAAGCAGCTCAGACCGATCCATCGCGTCCGGTTTCATGATCGGCGTGACGAAATTGTATTTCTCGTAATCAAAGACTTCGACCTTGTCCCCCAGTTCGCGAAACAGATCCGAGAACGGCCAGGGAGTATACATGGCCCAATTGGCAAGATCCGGCTTCCAGTCCCGCGCCATCCGATAGGTTTCTTCAAGGGTTTCCCGAGTTTCATTTTCAAGCCCGACGATGAATTGCGCTTCGACGACGATCCCGGCGCTGCGCAGCAGTTGAACCGCCTTCTTGTTCTGAGCGACCGTCGTCTCCTTGTTGAACCGATCGAGTTTCAATTGCGCGGCGGCCTCGGTACCGAGCGAGACATGGATCAGTCCCGCCTTGCGATAGAGTGGCAGGAGCGCCTCGTCGCGCAGGATGTCCGTCACGCGGGTATTGATGCCCCAAAGAATCTTCAGGTCGCGACGGATCAATTCCTCGCAGAACGCGACGAACTTCTTCTTGTTGATGGTCGGCTCTTCGTCTGCGAGGATGAAAAACCCGACGTCGTGGTCGCGGATCAGTCGCTCAATCTCATCGACGACGAGTTTCGGATCACGTATCCGATAGTCGCGCCAGAATTTCCATTGCGAGCAGAAGCTGCACGTGAACGGGCAGCCGCGCGCCATGTTGGGAATGGCGACGCGCTTCCCCATCGGGATATAGATGTACTTGCTCCACTCGAGCACGCCCCAATCCGGGGTGATTCCGTCCAGGTTTTTGATCGTGGGTGCGGCCGCGGTAGCGACGACCTTGTCAGCCTCGCGAAATGCGATGCCGCGCACGTTGCGCCGCGCTTCCGTCCAATTTCCGCCGGCCCGCGCACGCAGCAACTCGACGAATATCTCTTCGCCTTCCCCCCGCACGATGGCGTCGATCCACGGCGCCTCGGTCAGAACTTGCTGGTACATGAAAGTGGCATGAATGCCGCCCAGCACCGTCAGCGCGTCGGGATGGATTTCCTTGGCCATTTGCAGAAGGCGTTCCGCCTTGTAGATCGACGGCGTGATCGCTGTCGCCCCGATAACATCGGGCTTCTCGTCGATTAGGATTTGCCGAACCTGCGCTTCGGACAGGTTGTTCGTCATCGCATCGATGAAGCGGATGTCGTCGAAGCCTGCTTTTCTGAGTGCACCGGCGATGTAGGCTGCCCAGGCTGGCGGCCAGTTACCGGCGATTTCGGCGCCGCCGGAATGATAGTTCGGGTGTAAAAGCAAAATGCGCATCCGGACGCCCTCCTATCGTGTAATGATAGATTGACGTAAAGACATCTTGACAGTCTTTGATCTGGATCAAATGGAGGGTTAAAGGTCGCCCCGCCGGCAAAATTCAGGTGGCTGAGCGCAACACGGCGTCCGCCAGCAAGCCTGCAAACAGCAGCAATCCGGCATCGCGGTTGGACTTGAATATCCGCAGGCACATCGCGCCATCGGCCATGTCCAGCCGCCAGATCTGCCAGACCAGATGAACGGCGAACGTAGCGAGCCCAAGCCATGCCGGCCAGCCACCGCCGCCCAGCACCAGCGCCGCGCCGATCAGGATCACCGCGAGCGAATAAAACAGCGCAAGCGCGCGGTGGGTGCGCGCGCCGAACAGCCGTGCGGTGGATTTGACTCCGATCAGCGCGTCGTCCTCGGCGTCCTGATGTGCATAGATCGTGTCGTAGCCGATCACCCAGGCGATCGAGCCGGCATAGAGCACAACGGCAGTCAGATCGATCTGTCCGAGCACGACGGCAAATCCCATCAGCGCGCCCCATGAGAACGCCAGGCCCAGCACGACCTGCGGCCACCAGGTGATGCGCTTCATGAACGGATAGATCGCGACGATCACGAGCGAGGCGATGCCGGTCAGGATCGCAAAAAGGTTGAACTGCAGCAGCACGGCAAGGCCGATCAGCGCCAGCAGAACCAGGAAGGCCAGCGCCTGCACCACGCTGATCTGGCCGGCGGGCAATGGCCGTGACCGCGTCCGCTCGACGCGTGCATCGAGATCGCGGTCGGTGATGTCGTTCCAGGCGCAGCCCGCGCCGCGCATGACAAAGGCGCCGATGAAAAACAGCACGATCACGAGCGGCAGTTGCGAGACGTCATGCGCGACGCCGGCGGCCAGCGCCGCCGACCACCAGCACGGCATCAGCAGGAGCCACGATCCGATCGGACGGTCGAAACGGGTAAGACGCAGGTAGGGCTGCAACCACGACGGCGCGTGAGTATCGACCCAGTTGCCGGTCGCGTCGGCAACGGGGGCGGACACCTCGCTCATCGTCGCGCGGTCATCGCGTAAGGACGTTGCCGTTCAGCGTATCGAAGGTGCTGCCGCCCTTCTTGACAGGCTGCGCCTCGGGAAGCGCCGACGAGGAGCCAAGCACTTCGCTCAGGCTGGGACCGGCCGGTCCTCGCGTTGCCGCCTGCTGCGCGACGTTACAGACCTGAGTCTGCATCTTCTCGGTGTTCTTGTGGCCGTTCTTGAGCTGGTCGGCGATCTGCGGCGGAATTCCGCATTTGGCGGAATTGTTCTGCACATAGGCGATCATCTTCAGTTCGGCCTGGCCGAAATTCCTGATCAGCTTGCACGCCTCGTCCGGCGGCGCCTTGCGGTCGCTCGCGGCCTTGATCATCTTGCCGCGCCTTTCGGCTTCCTCGCGCAGCGGAACGAACGCCTTCATGCAGGCGTCCGCCCCACCGCCGGCCTGCGCCGGACCCGCGGGCGGCACTCCGCCCGTCGGGGCGGCTCCGCGATCGAAGACTGAGCCGCCAGCCGGTGCCGCACTCTGAACCGGCGCGCCGCCAACACCATTCACCGGCGGAAACGGCGAAGCGTTCGCAGGCGCGGCACTCTGGTTGGGCAGTGGCGCCGGGAACGGCGTTTGCGCAAGGACGTGACCCGCGTGAAGGCTCACGACGGCAGCAGTCAACGGCACAATCAGGCGGCGGATCATCAAAGGTGTTTCTCCGGCAAGGTCAGGCAAACCCCAACGTGTCCGAACGAAGCAGATTTACGACGGGCTTTTTTACGATTCCTGCCGCCGCTTAACAACCCGTCGATTGGGGCAGCAGCGCGGCGCATGGTCGCCGGAAAGTCAAAAATTGCCTCCGGATTCCCGCGCTCTGGGCTAAAAGCACCCGGTAACGGAACCTTTACCGATGCCCGAACTCGATTTCAGTGCCCCCCGTCTGTTCGTCGACGCTCCCTTGCGCGAAGGTGAACGCCTGGCGCTGGAACGCAACCAAAGCAACTATCTCGGCAACGTGCTGCGGCTCTCGGCCGGCGAGACCGTCTTGGTGTTCAACGGCCGCGACGGCGAATGGCAGGCCGCCATCGAAGGCCGCAAGCGGCCCGATCAGTTGAGCATTCTCTCACGGACGCGGCCGCAGGATCGGCTGCCCGACATCGCCTATGTCTTTGCGCCGCTGAAACACGCGCGGCTCGACTACATGGTGCAGAAGGCGGTCGAGATGGGGGCCTCGCTGCTGCAGCCGGTGCTGACGCGGCACACCCAGGTCTCGCGCGTCAACGGCGAGCGGATGCTGGCCAACGTGATCGAAGCCGCCGAGCAGTGCGGCATTTTGAGCCTAGCCGTCGTCGCTGAGCCGGTCGCGCTGGAACGCTATCTCGACAAGCGCGAGAGCAAGCGGCTGCTGGTATTCTGCGATGAGGCGGCCGACATCCATGATCCCATCGAGGCGTTGCGGCAGGGGCTGGACGCGGCCGACGGAATCGACGTCCTGATCGGTCCCGAAGGCGGATTCGCCGAAGAGGAGCGCACGCTGCTGCTGCGGCAGCCCAAGACGCTGCGGCTTTCGCTCGGCCCCCGCATCCTGCGCGCCGACACTGCCGGCGTCGCCGCGCTGGCGCTGGTGCAGGCGGCGCTAGGAGATTGGCGGGGGTCGGGTTAGCGGCCATGGCGCCTCCCGGTCAGCCACCAGCCATTAATTGAGTTGGCCAATCCCTGTCGAAACGCCGCGCTGACCATGCTAAGGCCTGCGCCGACGAGGCCCTGGGAACCCCACTTTTCCCCAACCAACCCTGAAAACCCGGCCTTTCCGGATATTTGGACGTAAAATGACCGCCACCGCCGCCGCCAAAGGTGCTGCCGGGTCCGCCTCCTGGGCGGATGCGCTGCTATTGTCGTTCGCACAAGGCGGTTACGTGCAGTCCCATCCCGGCATCCTCCAGCCGGCCGAGCCGTTCCTCGACCTCTCCGGTGAGGACATCCGCAAGAGCCTGTATTTGACCACCGACGCCTCCGGCGAGGAACTGTGCCTGCGCCCCGACCTGACCATTCCGGTTGCGCGCGACTATCTCGCCTCGGGGCGGGCCGGCCAGCCCGCGGGCTTTTCCTATCTCGGGCCGGTGTTCCGCTATCGCGGCGGCCGTCCCAGCGAGTTCCTGCAGGCCGGCATCGAATCGTTCGGCCGGCCAGACCGCGCCGCGGCGGACGCCGAAATGCTGGCGCTGGCACTGGAGGCGACCACCGCTTTCGGACTGAAGGATGTCGAAATCCGCACCGGCGACGTCGCGCTGTTCACCGCGCTGATCGACGCGCTCAATCTATATCCGGTGTGGCGGCGGCGGCTGATCAAGGATTTCAACCGCAAGCTCAGCCTCACTGACGATATCGAGCGGCTGACGCTCGCCACCGCACCCGGCCGCAACGAATATGAGGGCGTGCTGGCGGCACTCGCCGGCTCCGATCGCAAGGCGGCGCTGGCGTTGGTCACCGACCTGATGTCGATCGCCGGCACCACCAATGTCGGGGGACGCACGGTCGCGGAAATCGCCGACCGCTTCCTCGAACAGTCGACGCTGAAGGGCGGCGCGCTGCCGCGCGACGCGCTTACCATCATCAAGCGCTTCCTGGCGATCGCGGGCGATTCCGATGAGTCAGTGGCGCAGCTGCGCGCGCTGGCATCAGATGCAAAACTCGATCTCGCCGCCGCCATCGACCAGCTCGAAAGCCGCGTCGGTTTCATGGCCGCGCGCGGCATCGACACCAGGCGCGTACGCTTCGCCACCTCGTTCGGCCGCGGCCTCGACTACTACACCGGGTTCGAATTCGAACTGCACGCCGCAGGAAAAACCTTGGGCAACGGCGTCGAGCCGCTGGTGGCGGGCGGCCGCTACGACGGCTTGATGACGCAGCTCGGTTCGGCGACGCCGATCCCGGCCGTCGGATTTTCGGTATGGATCGAGGCCCTGACGCGACATGCCGGGCAAGGGAGCGCCGCATGACCGCCCCCTTCGTTCTCGCCGTCCCCTCCAAGGGCCGCCTGCAGGAAAACGCCGAGGCGTTTTTCACGCGCGCGGGGCTCACGCTGGCAAAACCGCGCGGCGCACGCGATTATCGCGGCACCCTCGCCGGCCTCGACAATGTCGAGATCGCCTATCTATCCGCCAGTGAGATCGCCTCGCAGCTGGCGCGCGGCATGGTGCATTTCGGCGTCACCGGCGAAGATCTGCTGCGCGAAAGCATTCCCGACGCCGACAAGCGCGTGCTGCTGATCGACAGCCTCGGCTTCGGCAGCGCCAATGTCGTGGTCGCGGTGCCGCAGGCCTGGATCGACGTCCGTACCATGGCCGATCTCGACGACGTCACCACCGGCTTCCGCGCCCAGCATAACCGGCGGATGCGGGTGGCGACCAAGTACATCAACCTGACGCGACACTTCTTTGCCAGCCACGGCGTGGTCGACTACCGCATCGTCGAAAGCGCCGGCGCCACAGAGGGTGCGCCTGCCGTCGGCACCGCCGAGATGATTGTCGATATCACGACGACAGGCGCAACGCTTGCCGCCAACGGGCTCAAGGTGCTGGATGACGGCATCATCCTGCGCAGCCAGGCCAACCTCGTCGCCGCCAAGGATGCCGACTGGTCGCCCGACGCCCGCGAGACCGCGCGCGTCATCCTCGACCACATCGCCGCACGCGCCCGGGCCAGCAAATACCGCGAGGTGCGCACACGTTTCACCGGCTGCAATGACAAGCTGCTGGCGGAGGCGCATAACCGGTTCGGCGTGGTGGCGCCGTTCGGCGGGCCGACCTCGTCGGGCATGGTGACGCTGCACTGCCCGCCAACGCAGCTCTACGCGCTCGGCAGTTTTCTGCGCGAGCATGGTGCGGACACGGTATCGGTCACCTCGCTCGACTATGTGCTCGACCGGGAAAACCCGCTATTTGCCAGGCTGGAGGCCTTCCTGCGACAATAAGGCTGCCGTTTCGTTCATCGTTGCGACAGCCAGCGTCAGATAGCATATACGATTGGATGACCCCGGGGTCGGAAAACACCCCAGAGTGCACTTGGGACCTGATCGATGACGCTCGGCTCTGACGTTTCCCGCCTGACGACGACCCCGGCCGGCGCCGCGGCGCAGGGGCTATCGATCGTCGTGCCGCTCTACAACGAGGCAGCCGGGCTTGCCGTGCTGCACGAGCGGCTGACCGGCCTCGGACGCACGCTGAAGGCGCGCTACGGCCTGGCCAGCGAAGTGGTGTATGTGGACGACGGCAGTGCAGACGACACGCTGGCGGTCGCGCGCACGCTTGCCGCCGACGCGCTCGATATCCAGATCGTGTCGCTGTCGCGCAATTTCGGCAAGGAGGCGGCGCTGATGGCCGGGCTGGACCATGCCAGGCGCGGCGCCGTTCTGTTCATGGACGGCGACGGCCAGCATCCGCCAAGCATGGTCGAAAAACTGGTCTCGCACTGGATCGATGACGGCTACGACGTCGTCTATACGGCGAAGGCCCATCGCGACAACGAACCGTTCCTGCGACGCCAGGCGGTGCACGGCTTCTATGCGCTGATCAACTGGGGCGCGCGGCAGAAGATTCCCGAGGATGCCGGCGATTTCCGCCTGCTGTCGCCGCGCGCGGCCAATGCCCTGCGCCAGCTTCCCGAACGCAACCGCTTCTTCAAGGGCCTCTCGAACTGGATCGGCTTTCGCCAGCTCCGCGTCGACTACGAGCCGGCGCCGCGCGCGCACGGCGTCACGACATTCAGTCCAAGTCGACTCATTGGATTGTCGATCGAGGGATTGACCTCGTTCTCGGTGGCGCCGCTGCGCTTTGCCAGTATGCTCGGCGTGCTGCTCGCCCTCACCGCGTTCATCTTCGGACTGACCATTCTTTGGGAAGTTTTGACCACCGGCAAGCAGGTCCCCGGCTATCCCTCGCTGATGATCGGGTTGATGACGATCGGCGGCGTGCAGCTCATCATGATCGGCATCGTCGGCGAATATATCGGCAAGATCCTCTCCGAACTGAAGGGGCGTCCGATCTACTTCATCGCCGAACATTCCGAAAAGCGCACCGATCACGACACGGCGACGAACGCCCCCGAGCGGACCGCCGCGGAATGAACGACACGCCGCCGCGCCGGATCTGGCTGTGCGCCGACGATTACGGGTTGGCCGAGGGCGTTAACCGCGCCATTCGCGACCTGATCTCGCGCGGCCGTCTCAACGCCACTTCGGTCATGGTGGTCGGCGCGGCGATCGGGCGCGCCGAGGTCGCTGCGCTGCAGGACGCAGCCGCGAGCAGCCCGCGCTGCGCGATCGGCCTGCACGCGACGCTGACCGCGCCGTTTCGTCCGCTGACGATGTACTTCCGGCCGCTCAATGGCG
>CADEDX010000017.1:0-14209 GCA_902826195.1 uncultured Bradyrhizobium sp.
TACTACCCGCATCATCGTCGCGCATTCATCTTTGCGGTCGCCGCATTCATGGCGCGTTCACGTGGCTTTCTCTAACGTCATGCCAGGGGCGATCGCAGGGAACGCGACGGGGACCAGCCGCAGCGCGGTTGAGAATATGCCGTCGCCTGTTAGGGAGGTTCATCCATGGCGATATCCGATCCCGGGCGCGGCATTGTCCGCCGTCTGGGCGTAACGGCCGCGGCGCTGCTTGCTCTCGCGGCTACATCATCTCATCGCGCCGAGGCGCTGTCGCTCGCCAGTCCCGGCACGGCGCCTGCGGCGAAATTTGCAATCGGCGATTTGACCACTGAAGTCCGCGGCGGTCATGGCGGCGGCGGTGGGTTCCGCGGTGGCGGAGGCGGCGCCTTTCGGGGCGGCGGTGGCGGCTTCCGCGGCGGCGGATTTCACGGCGGTGGTTTCAGGGGCGGCGGTGCTGCATTTCACGGCGGCGGGTTCAGAGGCGGCGGCTTCGCAGTGCATCGCGGCGGCTTTCGCGCCGCGCCGGTGTTCCGCGGCGGCGGCATGCGCTACGGTTATCGTCACGCCTACCACCGGCCGCATTTTTATCACCGGCATCACTTCCACCGGCGGTACTACGCGCCGCGCTATTACGGCTATCCTGGCTACCATTACGGCTACCGGCACCGCTATTGCCGCGTGATCTGGACCTATTACGGGCCGCGCAAAATATGCCGCTATCGCCCGTGGTACCGTCACCACTACCGCGTTCACCATTATGGCTATCGCTATTGGTGAGACGGGTTGAAAATGAAACAGGCGCCCGGTGGGGCGCCTGTTTTCATGAGCGGCGAACCCGCCGGCTCAATCCCAATCGCTGCCCTCCCAGGGCTTGACCTTCCACGGTGTCAGCTTCGCCATCCGCCACTGCGCCCAGTGCTCCGGCGGCCAATGGCTGAGGCGCGAGGTTTCCTTTGCTACCGGCTTGAGGTCGACGATGACCGGCGTGGTGCGGCGGCGGACCTGCTTTGTCGCCTCGCTGATCATATCGACGAATTCAGACTTGTCCGCCACGGCAAAATCCCTCGCGAAGGTCTTCGCAAGGGATCAGTGTGCGCCCACTACCTTAACGAGCCGTTTCCGCAACGGTTCGCTATCTAATAGGCATCGCCGGATTAACGCCACTCCCGGACGTCGACGAAGTGACCGGCGATCGCGGCTGCCGCGGCCATGGCCGGCGACACCAGATGGGTGCGGCCCTTGAAACCCTGGCGGCCCTCGAAGTTGCGGTTCGAGGTCGAGGCGCAGCGCTCTTCCGGCGACAGCTTGTCGGGGTTCATGGCAAGGCACATCGAGCAGCCCGGCTCGCGCCACTCGAAGCCGGCCTTGATGAAGATCTTGTCGAGGCCTTCGGCTTCCGCCTGCTCCTTCACGATGCCCGAGCCGGGTACGACCATCGCGTTGACATGGCCGTTGACGGTCTTGCCCTCGGCGACCTTCGCCGCCGCGCGCAGGTCCTCGATGCGGCCGTTGGTGCAGGAGCCGATGAAGACGCGGTCGAGCTTGATGTCGGTAATCTTCGTGCCCGCCGTCAGCCCCATGTACTTCAGCGCGCGGCGCTTCGAGAGCCGCTTGGCCTCGTCGGCGATCTTGTCGGGATCAGGCACCACACCTGAGATCGACACCACGTCCTCGGGCGAGGTGCCCCAGGTTACGATCGGCGGCAGTTTTGCGGCATCCAGCCGGAGCTCGTGATCGAAATGCGCGCCTTCGTCGGAGCGCAGTTTCTCCCAGTAGCGCATCGCGGCGTCCCAGTCGGCGCCCTTCGGTGCTTTCGGACGGCCCTTCAGGAATTCAAACGCCTTTTCGTCCGGCGCGATCAGGCCGGCGCGCGCGCCGCCTTCGATCGACATGTTGCAGACGGTCATGCGGCCTTCCATCGACAGCGCACGGATCGCATCGCCGGCATATTCCAGCACATAGCCGGTGCCGCCGGCGGTGCCGATCTCGCCGATGATCGCCAGGATGATGTCCTTGCCCGTGACGCCGTCCGGCAACTTGCCATCGACCACCGCGCGCATGTTTTTTGCTTTTTTCTGGATCAGGGTCTGCGTCGCCAGCACGTGTTCGACTTCCGAGGTGCCGATGCCGTGCGCCAGCGCGCCGAACGCGCCGTGGGTGGAGGTGTGGCTGTCGCCGCAGACGATGGTGGTGCCGGGCAGCGTGAAGCCCTGCTCCGGGCCGATGACATGCACGATGCCCTGCCGCTTGTCGAACTCGTTGAAATATTCGATGCCGAATTCCCTGGCGTTTTCCGCCATCACGCGCATCTGCTCGATGCTCTCGGGATCGGGATTGGGCTTCGAACGGTCGGTGGTCGGGATGTTGTGGTCGACGACGGCCAGCGTCTTCTCCGGCGCGTGAACCTTGCGGCCCGTCGCGCGCAGGCCTTCGAACGCCTGCGGCGAGGTTACCTCGTGCACCAGGTGGCGGTCGATATAGAGCAGGCAGGTGCCGTCATCGGCTTCGTGCACCAGATGGTCGTTCCAGATCTTGTCGTACAGCGTGGTCGGTTGGGACATGAGCGTCAGCTCCAAATGAAATTCTGTGTGAGTCAGGCGCGGATAGCGCGCCGGTAACGGACATCAGCGCAGCATCAGGCTGCGCACGTAAGCTCTGACGTCGCCGACGTCGCGAACCGTCCGAAGAATCGGCCAGGCAGCCGCGAGCGGTCGTCGATGACGATGCGCTGGGGAGTGCTGGTACGATCTAGAACCATTCTGATTTTCTAACACAGGGGCAGCCGCTGCCACAATCAATCGATTGGGCAGGGACCATCATCTAGATAGTCATGCCGCAACAAAAAAGCGCGGGGCAAAACCCCGCGCTTTTGTCGCATCCCTTCTGAAGGGAAATTACTCGCCGACGGCGGTCTGGCGGTCCTGCTTCTCGACGATGCGGGCCGACTTGCCGCGCAGTTGGCGCAGGTAATACAGCTTGGCGCGACGCACCTTGCCGCGGCGCACCACCTTGATCGAGTCGATCATCGGCGACATCACGGGGAATACACGCTCGACGCCTTCGCCGTAGGAAATCTTGCGGACGGTGAAGCTCTCGTTGAGCCCGCCGCCGGAACGGCCGATGCAAACGCCTTCATAGGCCTGCACGCGGGTGCGCTCGCCTTCGACCACCTTGACGTTGACGATCACGGTGTCGCCGGGCCCGAATTCGGGAATCGTCTTGGTCGCGGCCAACTTGTCGAATTGCTCTTTTTCGAGCTGTTGAATGAGGTTCATTGAAATCTCCATCGGCGGCGCGCCCAGCCACTCCAGCGCGGGCTGCGCGAACGTCCTAGTATCCTGCGATTGCGCGGATTTGGCGCTCGTATAAGGCATCGGGCCGCGCTTGTCACCCGTCTGTCGTGCTTTTTGTGGCCTTTTGGCCGGGCCTGGCGGCCCATAAATCCGGCCGCTGGGCCCGGGTCAGGGCCTCGGCTTCCGCCCGGCGCCAGGCTGCCACTTTGGCGTGGTCGCCGGAAATCAGCACTTCAGGGATGCCGCGGCCTTCGAACGCCTGCGGCCGGGTAAATTGGGGGTATTCCAGTAACCCTTCGGAAAAGCTCTCATCCTCGCCGGAGGCCTGCTTGCCCATCACCCCCGGCAACAGCCGCACGCAGGCGTCGATCAGCGCCATCGCGGCAATCTCGCCGCCGGACAGCAGGTAGTCCCCGATCGAGACCTCCTTGAGGGTCCGGGCTTCGATGACCCGCTGGTCCACCCCCTCGAACCGCCCGCAGACGATCAGGGGGCCGGGCCCGGCGGCGAGTTCCTTAACCTGCGACTGGGTCAATGGCCGACCGCGCGGGCTCATGAGCAGGCGCGGACGGTTTTGGCCGGCATCCGCAGCATCGATCGCCGCCGCCAGCACGTCGGCCCGCAGCACCATGCCCGGACCGCCTCCGGCCGGGGTGTCGTCGACGCTGCGATGCCTGTCGGTGGCAGACGCCCGGATGTCGCGCGCCTCCAACTCCCACAGGCCGGACGTTAGCGCCTTGCCGGCCAGGCTGACGCCGAGCGGCCCGGGAAACATGTCGGGGAACAGGGTCAGGACGGTGGCGCGCCAGGTCATGCAAAACCCATCACGTGAGCGTCGGGGCGTCGTCGCCTTCGATTTCCTGCGGCAGCTCGATCACCACGCGACCGCCGGCGAGATCGACCGTCGGCACTACGGCATTGGTGAACGGCAGCAGCATGGTCGGCCCCTGGGGCGGGGCGATCTCGATGATGTCGCCGGCGCCGAAATTATGGATCGCGGTGACGCGGCCGAGCGGTTCGTTGGCGTCGTTGACGGCCGCAAGCCCGATCAGGTCGGCGTGATAATATTCGCCCTCGTCGGTCTCGGGCAGCTTTTCGCGTGCAATATAGAGTTCGAGGCCGTTGAGCCGTTCGGCGTCCTCGCGGGTGGCGATGCCTTTCAGCGTCGCCACCAGATGGTCCTTTGCCTCGCGGACATGCGTCACCTCGAACTGGCGCGCACCATCCTTGGTCGTCAGCGGGCCGTAGTCCTTTACGGCGAACGGATCTTCCGTGAACGTCCACAGCCTCACCGCGCCGCGCACGCCATGCGCAGCGCCGATACGCGCGACGCAAATCGGTGCAGCCACCGTCGTGCGCCGGCTTGCGTCTTACGCCTTCGCGGCGGCTTCGGCGCGCGCCTTGCGCTCCTTGCGCGGCACGGCCTTTTCCGGGTTGCTGCGGGCGGGGCGCTTGACGACGCCGGCCGCATCCAGGAAGCGGGTCACGCGGTCCGACGGCTGCGCGCCCTTGGCGAGCCAGGACTTCACCTTGTCTAGATCGAGCTTCAGCCGCGACTCATTGTCCTTCGGCAGCAGCGGGTTGAAATGGCCGAGACGCTCGATGAAGCGGCCGTCGCGGGGGAAGCGCGAGTCGGCGACGACGACGTGATAGACCGGACGCTTCTTGGTGCCTGCGCGAGCGAGGCGGATAACGACTGACATTTGGTTCTCCTGAGTGTGGGTTAATTGAAAGTCTGTTGGTTGTTTAATTCGTCATTGCGAGGAGCGAAGCGACGAAGCAATCCATTCTTTCTTTTCGCGGATCGATGGATTGCTTCGCTACGCTCGCAATGACGGAAGCGGTCATTTCTTCTTCCCCGGGAAGCCGCCGAGGCCGGGCAGGTTCGGCTTGCCGCTGAGCCCGGTTAATCCCGGTAGATTCGGCAGGCCCTGACGCAGGCTAGCGGGAAGATCCTTCGGCAGTGCGGGCATTCCGCCGGGACCGCCGCCGCCCTGTATCTTCTCCGCCATCGCCTTCATCTCTTCGGCCGAAGGCGGCTTCATGCCGCCGCCAAATCCCATCGCCTGCGCGATGCCGGCCAGCGGGCCGCGCTTGCCCGAGCCCATGGCCTTCATCATATCGGCCATGTTCCGGTGCATCTTGAGCAGCTTGTTGACTTCCTGAACCTCGAGGCCGGCGCCTGCGGCGATGCGCTTCTTGCGGCTGGCCTTGAGGATGTCGGGGCTCTTGCGCTCCAGCCGCGTCATCGAATCGATCACCGCGACCTGGCGCTTGATGATCTTGTCGTCGATGCCGGCGGCGGCGATCTGGTTCTTCATCTTGGCGACGCCGGGCATCATGCCCATCAGCCCGCTGATGCCGCCCATGTTCGCCATCTGCAGCAACTGCTCGCGCATGTCGTTGAGGTCGAAATGGCCCTTGCGCATTCGCTCGGCGGTGCGCGCGGCTTTCTCGGCGTCGATGTTCGCAGCCGCGCGCTCGACCAGAGACACCACGTCGCCCATGCCGAGGATGCGGCCGGCAATCCGGCTCGGATGGAAATCTTCCAGCGCGTCGGTCTTTTCGCCGGTGCCGATCAGCTTGATCGGCTTGCCGGTGACCGCGCGCATTGAGAGCGCCGCGCCGCCGCGGCCGTCGCCGTCCACCCGCGTCAGCACGATGCCGGTGAGGCCGACGCGCTGATCGAAGGCGCGCGCAAGGTTGACCGCGTCCTGGCCGGTGAGGGAATCCGCGACCAGCAGCACTTCATGCGGATTGGCGGCGGCTTTGATTTCCGCGGCCTCGCTCATCATGTCTTCGTCGAGCGTGGTGCGGCCGGCGGTGTCGAGCAGCACCACGTCGTAGCCGCCGAGCTTGCCGGCTTCCAGCGCGCGCTTGGCAATCTGCGCCGGCTTCTGGCCCGCCACGATCGGCAGGGTCGGAATGTCGAGGTCGCGACCGAGTACGGCCAATTGCTCCATCGCCGCCGGGCGGTAGATGTCCAGCGAGGCCATCAGGACCTTGCGCTTGTCGCGCTGCACCAGGCGGCGGGCGAGTTTTGCGGTCGTGGTGGTTTTGCCCGAGCCCTGCAGACCGACCATCATGATCGGGACCGGTGGCACGGCGTTGATGTCGATGGTCTGGCCGTCGGAGCCGAGCGTGGCGACCAGTTCGTCATGGACGATCTTGACCACCATTTGGCCCGGCGTGACCGACTTGACGACGGTCGCGCCGATTGACTGTTCGCGGACGCGATCGATAAAGCTTCGGACCACCTCGAGCGCGACGTCGGCTTCCAGCAGCGCGCGGCGCACCTCGCGCATCGCGGCGTCGACGTCCTTTTCGGACAGCGCGCCGCGCCCCGTCAGACGATCGAGTATCCCGCCAAGCTTTTCCGACAGATTGTCGAACAATGCCGTTGTCCTTTGTCCTGCGCGTTGCAGGCGCGTGCCTTTAATCACTTTCTCGCTGTCATCACCCGCGAAGGCGGGTGATCCAGTATCCCAGAGCGACTTGTTTTCAACCGAGGCGCCGCGGCGTACTGGGTACCCCGCTTTCGCGGGGTATGACGGTCAGTTATGTGTTCTGGCGGCGAACGCCAAAACGATATTCCAAACACTTTCGCGCCCGAGGGCGCATCGCGCTGTCGGGCGTTGGCCTCCGGTCTCATGGGCCGGGCGGCGGGTCGAAAAGAACGTCTTTCCGAGAAAGTGCGCGCGTTAAACGCCCGGAGGGGGCGAAAGTCAAGGAGAAACTCGATCGCAAGAGCTCGCGATTAAGCCATAAGGCTATGAGATCGCTACATTTTTGGAGGCTTGGTCAACCGGGCCACGAGCTTCCTTTCGCCGCAGGTTCAAAGTTGAACCGTCCGCTCCATATAACGCCCCATGTTCATCGTTCTCTCCTGCCTGTCGTGACTCCCGCGTGCCAATCACCCGCCGCCGTATCTTTTCAGTATTCGCCGGAGCTGCCGCGGCCGTCGGCGTTCCTTCGATCTGGATCAGCAATATGAAAACCCATGACGGCCCCGTCACCGATCACTTTGACGGCACGCGCTTCTTCGATCCCGACGGGGTGCCGCCAAAGTCGCTGGGGGACGTTCTGCGCTGGCAGTTCGGCACCGACCGGAAACGGGCAAGCTGGCCGGACTGGGTGCCGAACGAGCACGCCGATACGCCGCCGCCACGGGTTTCCGGCGATAAAGTGCGGCTGTCGTTTGTCGGCCACGTCTCCTGGCTGATCCAGACCGCGGACCTCAACATTCTCGTCGATCCCGTGTGGTCGAAGCGGGTTTCGCCGGTGTCGTTTGCCGGGCCGCACCGGCACCACGATCCCGGCATCGCCTTCCACGCGCTGCCCGATATCGACGTCGTGCTGGTCTCGCACGGGCACTACGATCACCTCGACATCGCGACGCTGTCGAAGCTTGCTGCGAAACATTCACCGCGCGTGATTACGCCGCTCGGCAACGACGTCACCATGCGTGATAGCGACAGTGCCATCAAAGCCGAGGCGTTCGACTGGCAGGACCGCGTCGAACTCGGCAACGGCATCGCGGTGACCTTGGTGCCGACGCGGCACTGGTCGGCGCGCGGGTTGTTCGACCGCAACAAGGCGCTGTGGGCGAGTTTTGTATTGGAGACGCCGGCCGGCAAACTCTACATCGTCTGCGATTCAGGCTACGGCGAGGGCAAGCATTTTAGACGGGTGGCCGAGCAGCATGGGCCGCTGCGGCTGGCGATCCTCCCCATCGGCGCCTATGAGCCGCGCTCGTTCATGAAGGACCAGCACATGAATCCGTTTGACGCGGTGAAGGCGCTGGCCGATTGCGGCGCGCAAGAAGCGCTGGCGCATCATCACGGCACGTTTCAATTGACGGACGAGGCGATCGACGCGCCAGTGATCGCGCTGGGCGAAGCGCTCAAGGAAGCGAACATTCCGCCCGAGCGGTTCGCGGCGCTGAAGCCGGGGCAGGTTTACGAGATTTGATCCGTCGCCCCTACGAACGCAGGGGCCCATAACCACAGGCTTTTGTTGTTGCCCGAAAGCCGTCGACCAGCGGATCAAAATCGAGAAACCGCGGCGTATGGGTCCCTGCGTTCGCAGGGACGACGGCAATTACTGTGGCGCCTTGATCGCCCAGGACACGCCGACGGTCACCGACAGCGTCTCCTCGCCCGGCGCGACCTGCGTGCCGGCGGCCATGGGAGCCGCCATCTTGCCGCGAAACATGGGCGTGGGCGCGCCTTCCTCGGAAATGCTGATGGGCTCGCCCAGCGTCACGCCGGCCGCTTTGGCGTAGATATCGGCCTTGCGGCGCGCGTCGGCGATCGCCTTTTCGCGGGCTTCATCGAGATGTTTCGAGGCCTGCGTTACCGTGAAATGGATGCCGCCGATCTCGTTGGCGCCGGCGCCGACCAGCACGTCGATGATGATACCCGCAGCCTTGGTGACGTCGCGAACCTTGACCGTGACGCGGTTGCTGGCGCGAAAGCTGACGATGCCCGGTGCGCGGTCCGAGGGCTTGTAATTCGCGGCAAATTGCGGCTGCAGCGACAGCCGCGAGGTCTGGTAGTCCTTCTCGTCGATGCCGGCACCCTTGAGCGCCAGCAGCACCTTACCCATCGCGGCGTTGTTGGCGTCCGACGCCTCGCGCGCGGTCTTGGCTTCCGAGGTCACGCCGCCGTCGATCTGGGCCTGATCGGGCGCCACCGATACCGTTGCTTCGCCGGTCACGGAAATCGCGGGCGGGGCTGCCGTCTGCGCCAGCGCGGGCGAAGCGAGCCATGCGCCGGTCAGAACGGCGAGGGCCAGCGGGTGTCTCACACGGCTCACCGCAGCGGCACGTAGACGTTGATCACCAGCTTGTCCTCCGCCGTCTTCAGCGGGTCGGTGATGTATTCCTCGATAAAGGTGTCTTTTGCTTCCAGCTTCTTGTCGTCGAGGTGGTTGGTGATCGCCTCGTAAGTGTTGTCCATGTTGTCGTAGGAACCGCGATGGACGAATTTCAGCGCCTTGCCCTCGGGCGAATTGCCCATGCTCATGTTCTTGGCCAGGTTCTTCGGCTCCTGGTCGACCGGAATTTCGGCGAGGAACGTGAAGCCGGTGTCGTCGGTCGAGGTATAGACGATCATCGAATTGCCCGTGGCCTTGATGCCCTGCTTGTCGAGCAGGGTGTTCAGCGACTTGAACGCCTCGATCAGGGTGTCGAACGCCGCATCCCAGTTGGCGGTGCCCTTGACGACGACCACTTTCTTCGGCGCCAGCGTGAATTCCTCGCCGAAGGGGTCGGCGGTTTGGACCGTGGCGGCGGGCGGCGGTGGTGCGGGCGCCGGGGCCTTTTCCGCCGTCGGGGTATCGGCGGGCGACTTGGTTTCGGCGGGTGGCGGCACCGGGACCGCCGAGGGGGCGGGGCTAGGCGCGGCCGACGGGTTTGGGGACGGCGAGGCCGAGGGGGCCGGCGATTGGGCGAGGGCGGTGGCGCCAAACGCAACCATGGAGAGCGCGGCCAGGGCCGCACGGAACGTGCTGATTCGGCTCATTTCAGGTATTCTCCATCCACCCCATCCGGCGGCGGCATGTCCCCATCCGCACCCGCCAGGATGGCGCCGTTTTCTAACACGCAAGCCCGGTTTCGTCCCATGACAGATGCGTCATAGGCCCCCGCGTACTAGGCAGCCGGCCATCATTGGCCATATAAGGCAGGCAGAATTTGGGAATTTTGATGAGCGCGCTGGCCAACCACGCATTTGCCAAGATGAACGGCATCGGCAACGAGATTGTCGTGGTGGACCTGCGTGACTCGAAGGCCGCGCTGACGCCGGAAGACGCGCGCGCGGTCGCATCGCCCGCGGGCGTGCCATACGACCAGCTCATGGTGTTGCAGCCGCCGCGGCTATCGGGCACCGAGGCCTTCATCCGTATCTACAACAATGACGGCTCGGAAGCCGGCGCCTGCGGCAACGGCATGCGCTGCGTGGTGCGCCGGCTGTTCGAGAAGACCGGGCAGACCGCGGTAACGTTCGAGACCCGCGCCGGGCTGTTGAATTGCTGGCAGGGCCCGGCGCCCGATCTCTACACGGTCGACATGGGCGCGCCCAAATTCGGCTGGCAGGATATTCCGCTGGCGGAGGAATTTCGCGACACCCGCTATATCGAGCTGCAGGTCGGTCCGATCGATAAGCCGGTGCTGCATTCGCCGTCAGTGGTCTCGATGGGCAACCCGCATGCGATCTTCTGGGTCGACGACGTCAGCGCCTACGACCTCGAGCGCTTCGGGCCGCTGTTGGAGAACCACCCGATCTTCCCCGAGCGCGCCAATATCACGCTGGCCCATATCGTCGATCGCGACCACATCACGATCCGAACCTGGGAGCGCGGCGCCGGCTTGACCAAGGCCTGTGGCTCGGCCGCGTGCGCGACCGCGGTCGCCGCCGCCCGGCTGAAGCGCGCCAACCGGCATGTCGAGATCACGCTGCCCGGCGGCAAGCTCGCGATCGAATGGCGCGAGCGCGACGACCATGTGCTGATGACCGGCACCGCCGATTTCGAGTACGAAGGGCGCTTCGATCCGGCGCTGTTCGCCGGCGCCGCCTGAGCGCCATGAGCGTTGACGTCCTCACGTTCGGCTGCCGTCTCAACGCCTTCGAATCCGAGGTGATCGCCCGCGAGGCGGAACGCGCCGGGCTTTCCGACACCGTCGTCATCAACAGTTGCGCCGTCACCAACGAGGCGGTGGCGCAGGCGCGGCAGTCGATCCGCCGGCTCAAGCGCGAGCGGCCAAACGCGCGCATCGTCGTCACCGGCTGCGCGGCGCAGACGCAAGCCAAAATGTTCGCCGACATGGCCGAGGTCGATCGCGTCGTCGGCAATGACGACAAGATGCGCGGCGACGCCTGGCGTGACGCGCGTGCGGCGTTCGATTCAGGCTTTGGCATCGAGGCAACCGAGAAGATCGCCGTCGCCGACATCATGGCGGTGCGCGAGATGGCGCCTCATCTGCTCGACGGCTTCAAGACGGGCCTGCCGCGCGTCTTCGTGCAGGTGCAGAACGGTTGCGACCATCGCTGTACGTTCTGCATTATTCCCTACGGCCGCGGCAATTCGCGCTCGGTGCCGATGGGCGCCGTCGTCGACCAGGTCCGCGCGCTTGCCGAGCGTGGCCATGCCGAGATCGTGCTGACCGGCGTGGACCTTACCAGCTACGGCGCCAATCTGCCGGGTACGCCGAAACTGGGGCAGCTGACAAAGCAGATATTGCGCCACGTGCCGGAGCTGAAACGCCTGCGGATTTCATCGATCGATTCCATCGAGGCCGATCGTGACCTGCTCGACGTCATCGCGGACGATGAGCGGTTGATGCCGCATCTGCATCTGTCGCTGCAGTCCGGCGACGATATGATTTTGAAGCGGATGAAGCGGCGGCACGCGCGGCAGGACGCGGTCGACTTCTGCGCGCAGGTGCGGCGGCTGCGGCCCGACATGACGCTCGGCGCGGATATTATCGCGGGCTTTCCGACCGAGACGGAGGATATGTTTGCGCGTTCGGAGGATCTGGTCGCGGAATGCGATCTCACCTTCCTGCACGTGTTCCCCTATTCGCCGCGCCCGGGCACGCCGGCCGCAAGGATGCCGCAGGTCGCGGGCGGCGAGATCAAGGCGCGTGCGAAGCGATTGCGCGCAGTGGGTGAAACGGCGCTGCGGAAGCGGCTGGCGGCAGAGATCGGCGCAACGCGTCAGGTGCTGATTGAGAGCGCGACGCAGGGGCGGACAGAGCATTTCCTGCCGGTCGCGATATCGGGCGAGAAGCCGGGCGCAGTGGTGGCGCTGGCGATCAGGGGCCACGACGGCGCGCGACTGACGGTGTAATTCTCCCTTCTCCCCTTGTGGGAGAAGGTGGCGCGAAGCGCCGGATGAGGGGTTATCTCAACTGGCACGGCTTGTGGAGAGAACCCCTCATCTGCCTCCGCTTCGCTCCGGCACCTTCTCCCACAACAAGGGAGAAGGGAAGAGAGCAATCACTCCCCGTTCCACCCGCACGCCCTCAGCCGCTCCCGCATATGTTCCGGCGCCGGCGCCACGACGTGCACAGGCTCCTTGTTCTTCGATATCGGAACCACTATCTCGCGCGAATGCAGATGCAAAATCGGTTCGCCAAATCTCGGCCCATTGCCGTAGATGTTGTCGCCGACGATCGGCCAGCCCGTCGCCGACGTATGCACGCGCAATTGATGGGTGCGGCCGGTCACCGGTTCCATTGCCAGCCACGTCAGGCCATCGCCGCGGCCACGCACCTTCCAGTTCGTCACGGCCGTCTGCCCCTCGGGGTCCGGCTTCTGCCACCAGCCGCGCTCGGCGTTCAGCCGGCCCAACGGCATGTCGATGGTGCCTTCATCCTCGGCAGGTCCGCCCTCGACCACCGCCCAATAGGTCTTGCCGATCTTGCCGTGCTTGAACAGCAGGCCGAGCGAGGCGGTCGCCTTGCGGTGGCGTCCCAGCACCAGGCAGCCGGAGGTATCCTTGTCGAGCCGGTGGGCCAGCACCGGCGGCCGCGGCAGGCCGAACCTCAGGCCGTCGAAGGACGCCTCCAGATTGGCGCCACCCTTGGGGCCGCGATGCACCGGCAGCCCGGCGGGCTTGTCGATGATAAGCATCAGCCCGTCGCGATGGAGCACGCGGGCCTGGATTTCTTCTGCCGTTAAGCCTGAGACATCAAAGGATGCCTCGGAAACAGCCATGGAATTGTTGTGACTTCCGCTCATGGCGCGAAACCGCTAACACGTCCCCGACATGAGCGATACCACTCCCGGAACCCCAAAACAGAGCTGGTGGCGGCGACTTTCGAGCGGGCTGAAGCGCACGTCCAGCGCGCTCGGCACCGCCGTTGCCGATCTCGTCATCCGCCGCAAGCTCGACCGGGCCATGCTCGACGATATCGAGGACGTGCTGCTGCGCGCCGATCTCGGGACGACCGTCGCGGTCCGGATCGCAGAAGCGGTGGGCGCCGGCCGGTACGACAAGGCGATCTCGGCCGACGAGGTGAAGGCGGTGGTCGCGACCGAAGTCGAAAAAGTGCTGGCGCCGGTGGCGAAGCCGCTCGTGATCGACACCGCGCAAAAGCCGTTCGTCATTCTGGTGGTCGGCGTCAACGGCTCGGGCAAGACCACCACCATCGGCAAGCTGGCCGCCAAATTGAGCGCCGAAGGCCGCAAGATCATGATGGCGGCCGGCGACACGTTTCGCGCCGCGGCGATCGAGCAGCTCAAGGTGTGGGGCGAGCGCACCAAATCGCCGGTTATCGCCGGCACGCAGGGGTCTGACTCGGCAAGTCTCGCCTTCAGCGCGCTGACCGCGGCGAAGGAACAAAATATCGACGTGTTGCTGGTCGATACTGCGGGCCGCCTGCAGAACAAGGCCGAGCTGATGAAAGAGTTGGAAAAGGTCGTGCGCGTCATCAAGAAGGTCGACGCGTCAGCGCCGCACGCGGTGCTGCTGGTGCTCGATGCCACGGTGGGACAAAATGCGCTGTCGCAGGTCGAGGCATTTCATCGTACCGCTGGCGTCACCGGCCTCGTGATGACGAAGCTCGACGGCACCGCGCGCGGCGGCATCCTGGTGGCGCTGGCGGAAAAGTTCAAACTGCCGGTGCACTTCATCGGCGTCGGCGAAGGCATCGACGATCTCGCGCCGTTCACGGCGCAGGACTTCGCCAAGGCGATCGCAGGTATCGAATAGGGCATGGTCCCGAAAAGTGGGAACCGGTTTTCGGACAAGATCATGCCTAAACAAACAACGAAGTGAAACGATGGACAAGACCCAGCCGCATCCGATGTTCAAGCTGGCGACCGAACTCGGTCCGCTGCTGGTGTTCTTCGTCGCCAATGCCAAGTTCAACCTGTTCGTGGCGACCGGGGCCTTCATGGTGGCGATCGTGG
>CADEDX010000017.1:14309-27746 GCA_902826195.1 uncultured Bradyrhizobium sp.
AATGCCAAGTTCAACCTGTTCGTGGCGACCGGGGCCTTCATGGTGGCGATCGTGGCCGCAATGATCGCCTCCTATGTGGTGGTGCGGCACATTCCCATCATGGCGATCGTCACCGCCGTGATCGTGCTGGTGTTCGGCACGCTGACGCTGGTGCTGCACGACGAAACCTTCATCAAGGTCAAGCCGACCATCATCTACGCCCTGTTCGCCGCGATCCTCGGCGGCGGTCTGTTGTTCGGCCGTTCCTTCATCGCGATCCTGTTCGATCAGGTTTTCAACCTGACGCCGAAGGGCTGGCGCGTCCTGACCCTGCGCTGGGCGCTGTTCTTCTTTGCGATGGCGATCCTGAACGAATTCGTCTGGCGCACGCAGTCGACCGACTTCTGGGTCAACTTCAAGGTATTCGGCGTGACGCCGCTGACCATGGTGTTTGCCCTCGCCCAGATGCCACTGGTCAAGCGCTACCACCAGGAGCCGGCCACGCTGGAAGCCAGCGAGGCCGAAGCTGGTGATGTGAGCAAGGGGTAGAAACTTCTCCCTCTCCCGCTTGCGGGGGAGGGTCGGGTGGGGTGTCTCCGCACGGGAGAAATCGTAGGGTGGGCAAAGCGAAGCGTGCCCACCGTTTCATTGACGCCGCGAAGCGTGGTGGGCTCGCTTCGCTCAGCCCACCCTACGAAGCGGCGTCCGGGGTACCGCCTCAGCTCTTCTGCTTGGCGATGATCTTGTCCTTGATCTTGTCGTAGGTCGCCTGCGGCAGGATGCTCTTGTTGACGAGGTCATCCTTGCCCTTGTACGGGCGGCCCGCAATGATCTTTGCGGAATAGGCCTTGCCGACACCCGGCAGGTCGTCGAGCTGATCGGCGGACGCCGAGTTGATGTCGAGCAGCTCCGCCTTAGCGGCGGGCGCCATCTTCGATTCCGACGCCTTCGGCGCGGGAGCCATCATCTTGTTGTCGGATTTTGTCGCAGGCTGCGCGGTCTGGGCCATCGACGGCGTTGCCGTCATGAGGCCGAGCGTAAGAGCAGTTGCGAGCGCGGAAGCGAGCGTGAAATGACGCATAGGTGTCCCTCCAAAGACGGTTCAATTTAACCCGGTCAAGCTAGCTGCGGATTCGTGGCGGCGCCATGGCTGCCAAATGAACGGCAGGTAAAAGTGGAAAATTATTTGCTCAACGCCTTCTCGATCGCGACCTTCAGCACGCTGTCGAGATTGGCCGGCGTCACCGGGCCGACCAGCTTGTAGACGATGGTGCCGTCGCGGCCGATCACAAACGTTTCGGGCACGCCGTAGACGCCCCACTCGATCGAGCCGCGGCCGTTGCTGTCGACGCCGACGGCGTTAAACGGATTGCCGTAGCGGCCGAGGAAGCGGCGGGCGTTGTCCGGGGAGTCCTTGTAGTTGATGCCGACGATCTGCAGTCGCGTGTCTTTCGCCAGCGCGGTCAGCAGCGGCGCCTCGTCGTGGCACGGCACGCACCAGGACGCCCAGACATTCACCACCGAGACCTTGCCCTTGAACAGCGCGGGGTCGAGCCCCGGCACCGGCGCACCGTTCTGCACCAGCCCCTCCAGCGCCGGCAGCGCGGTTTGCGGCGCCGGGCGGCCGATCAAAGCGGAAGGAATTTTGGAGGGATCGCCGCCGTACAGGCGCAGCAGGAACAGTGCGGCGACGGCGAGGAAGCCGATCAGCGGCAACGCCACCAGCCAGGGCCGGTGCCGCGGCGGTTCGTTCGATGTGGCGGGTGTGCTCATCATATATCCGTTGCCTGGCGGCCGGAGCGGCGGGTCACGCCGGAGGCTTCGAGTTCGCGCAGGCGTTCCTTCTGGCGGCGATAGTCGAGCGCGATCCAGACGATGAGCATCAGCACGATCGCTGCAACCAGCGCGTAGGACGTCACGATAAAGGAGGCGTACGGTCCGAGCGACATCGGTTCACGCCGCCTGCTGGCTGGCTTGCATCATCTGCAAGCTGCGCACGCGCCGGCGCAAAATCTCGTTGCGCATCGCGGCCAGGTGTAGCGTGATGAACAGCAGCGAGAAGCCGACCGCCATCACCAGCAACGGAATCAGGAATGCCTTGTCGAGCGTCGAGCCGCCCATCCGGATCACCGCCGCCGGCTGATGCAGCGTGTTCCACCAGTCGACCGAGAATTTGATGATCGGCAGATTGAGCGCGCCGACCAGCGTCAGGATCGCGGCGGCCCGCGCCGCCCGCGACGGATCGTCGACCGCGCGCCACAGCGCCATCAGGCCGAGATACATCAGGAACAGGATCAGCACCGAGGTCAGTCTCGCATCCCATTCCCAATAGGTGCCCCACATCGGTCGGCCCCACAGCGAGCCGGTGACCAGCGCCAGAAACGTGAAGGCCGCGCCGATCGGTGCGGCGGCCTTGGCGGCAACGTCGGCGAGCGGATGCCGCCACACCAGCGTGCCGAGTGCCGCGATGGTCATGACGCCCCACACGAACATCGAAAGCCACGCGTTCGGAACGTGGATGAACATGATCTTGACGGTGGCGCCCTGCTGATAGTCGTCCGGCGCCGTCGCCGCCTGATAGAATCCGATCAGCAGCAAGATCGCGCTCGCGCCCGCCAGCCACGGCAGCACGCGCGCCGTCAGCGACAGGAATTTGGTGGGATTGGCGAGATCGATCAGCGTCATGGCAATCCTGATAGTCGTCAGCGGCGGGGCAGGCAATGCGGCATGGTTCGTTTCACCTTGCCTCCGCGAGAGTTGATCGGCGTCAAGTTGTCGTCGTTCATGTCAGTCCAGACCATGGCGCAAGCTCGCGGCGGCCGCGAAAGGTCCGACGACGAGACTGACCAGCGATAGCGCGCACAGGATCGAAAACGGTGTCCCAAACGATAATGGTCCCGTGATCGCCGCCTGTGACGCGGCGACGCCGAAAATCAGCACCGGGATCGAGAGCGGCAGCACCAGCACGGCGAGCAGGAGGCCGCCGCGGTGCAGCGTCACGGCGAGCGCCGCGCCGATCATGCCCGTAAAGGTCAGCGCCGGCGTTCCCACCAGCAGGGTCAGCGCCACCGCCGAGGTCGCGGTGGCGTCGAGATTGAGCAGCAGCCCCAGCACCGGGGTCGCCACGATCAGCGGCACGCCGGCGGCAAGCCAGTGCGCCAGCGCTTTTGCGGCGCAGGCCAGTTCCAGCGGCGCCCGGCCCATCACGATCAGGTCGAGCGAGCCGTCCTCATGGTCGGCCGTGAAAAGGCGGTCCAGCGTGAGCAGGCTCGCTAACAGCGCGCCGAGCCAGAGGATCGCAGGCCCAAGCCGCGTCAGCAGCGCCAGATCCGGCCCGATCGCAAACGGCATCAGCACGGTGACGGTCAGGAAAAACAGCACGCCGATCAGCGCGCCGCCGCCGACGCGGAGTGCGATTTTGATATCCCGGCGAATCAGCGCGGCGAGGGCGGTCACTTCCCACCTCCCATCCGCAGTTCCCGCGTCTCGATGCCGAGCGGGGCGTGCGTGGCGGTGACGATGATGCCACCGCCGGCGAGGTGGCCACGCATCACGCCGACGAACAGGTCCTGCCCGGCGGTGTCGAGCGCCGAGGTCGGCTCGTCCAGCAGCCAGACCGGGCGGCGGACCACCAGCAGGCGGGCGATCGAAAGCCGCCGCCGCTGGCCGGCCGACAGATAGGCCGCCGGCAGATGCGTGGCATGGGCCAGTCCGACGGCGGCAAGGCTTTGGGCGAGGTCGCCGATCGCGCCGCCCAGAAAATCCCGCCAGAAGGCGAGATTTTCGTGCACGCTGAGCGCCGGTTTCAGCGCGTCACGGTGACCGAGATAGTGGGATTGCTCGGGCAGCGTCAGCTCGGCGTCGCCGCCCTCCAGGGCGACCGACCCGCCCGACGGGATCACGAGGCCCGCGATCAGGCGCAACAGCGAGGTCTTGCCAGAGCCGTTCGGGCCGACCACGGCCAGCGCCTCACCCGAGGCGGCGTCGAAATCGAGGCCGGAGAACACCCTGCGGCCGCCCCTGATACAGTCGATGTGACGCCCCGAGAGCCGCATTTGTCGCCTTCACAGCCCTCTGAAATTGATGGGTACCGCGTCAGAATTTGTGGGTACCGCATCGCTGCAGCACGCTTGTCGGTGTGGCGGCGCTTCTAGAAAGATTCTATAAGCCCGGAACTTGATGCAGCACACCATCGACGGCTGCAACCCAAGAGGCCAGCCTACGCAGATGGTGTTTAAATACCCTTGCCGGGTATAATCAGAATTTGGGATTTCCTGACATGACCTCGCTCGACAGCTTCAAATGCCGCAAGACCCTCAAGGTCGGCAGCAAGACCTACGTTTATTACAGCCTGCCCACTGCCGAGAAGAACGGTCTGAAGGGAATTTCCAAGCTGCCCTATTCGATGAAGGTGCTGCTGGAAAACCTGCTGCGCAATGAAGACGACCGCACGGTCAAGAAGGAAGACATCGTCGCGGTGTCGAAATGGTTGAGGAAGCGTAAACTCGAGCACGAAGTCGCCTTCCGCCCGGCGCGCGTGCTGATGCAGGATTTCACCGGTGTGCCGGCGGTGGTCGATCTCGCGGCGATGCGCAACGCGATGCAGGCGCTCGGCGGCGACGCCGAAAAGATCAACCCGCTGGTGCCGGTCGATCTCGTCATCGACCACTCCGTCATCGTCAACTTCTTCGGTGACAACAAGGCGTTCGGCAAGAACGTGGCCGAGGAATACAAGCAGAACCAGGAACGCTACGAATTCCTGAAGTGGGGCCAGAAGGCGTTTTCGAATTTCTCCGTGGTGCCGCCCGGCACCGGCATCTGCCACCAGGTCAACCTCGAATATCTCGCGCAGACGGTGTGGACCAAGAAGGAGAAGATGACGGTCGGCAAGAAGACCGGCACCTTCGAGGTCGCCTATCCGGATTCGCTGGTCGGCACCGATTCGCACACGACGATGGTCAATGGCCTTGCCGTGCTCGGCTGGGGCGTCGGCGGTATCGAGGCGGAAGCCTGCATGCTCGGCCAGCCGCTGTCGATGCTGCTGCCGGAAGTGGTCGGCTTCAAGCTCAAGGGCCAGCTCAAGGAGGGCGTCACCGCGACCGACCTCGTGCTCACCGTGACGCAGATGCTGCGCAAGCAGGGCGTGGTCGGCAAGTTCGTCGAGTTCTTCGGCCCTGGCCTCGACTTCCTCTCGGTGGCGGACAAGGCGACCATCGGCAACATGGCGCCGGAATATGGCGCGACCTGCGGCTTCTTCCCGGTCGATGCCGCGACCATCGATTATCTCAAGACCTCGGGCCGCAAGGCGGACCGTGTCGCGCTGGTTTCGGCCTACGCCAAGGCGCAGGGCCTGTTCCGCACGGCAAAATCCGCCGACCCGGTGTTCACGGAAACGCTGACGCTTGACCTGAAGGACGTCGTGCCGTCGATGGCCGGGCCGAAGCGCCCCGAAGGCCGCGTCGCGCTGCCTGCGGTCTCCACCGGCTTCGCCACCGCGCTCGCCGGCGAATACAAGAAGCCGGAAGGCGGCGACACGCGCTACCCGGTCGAGGGCAAGAACTTCGATCTCGGTCACGGCGACGTCGTGATCGCCGCGATCACCTCCTGCACCAATACTTCCAATCCCAGCGTTCTAATCGGCGCCGGCCTGTTGGCGCGCAACGCTGCCGCCAAGGGTCTGAAAGCAAAGCCGTGGGTCAAGACCTCGCTCGCGCCCGGAAGCCAGGTGGTCGCGGAGTATCTCGCCAATTCCGGACTGCAGAAGGAACTCGACAAGGTCGGCTTCAACCTGGTCGGCTTCGGCTGCACCACCTGCATCGGCAACTCCGGCCCGCTCCCGGAAGAGATTTCGAAGTCGATCAACGACAACGGCATCGTCGCCGCGGCCGTGCTGTCGGGCAACCGTAACTTCGAAGGTCGCGTCTCGCCGGACGTGCAGGCGAACTATCTGGCCTCGCCGCCGCTGGTGGTGGCCTACGCGCTGGCGGGCACCGTAACCAAGGATCTCGCGGTCGAGCCGATCGGCACCGGCAAGGACGGCAAGCCGGTGTACCTGAAGGACATCTGGCCGACCACGAAAGAGATCAACGCCTACATGAAGAAGTTCGTCACCGCGACGATCTTCAAGAAGCGTTATGCCGATGTGTTCAAGGGCGACACCAACTGGCGCAAGATCAAGACGGTCGACAGCGAGACGTATCGCTGGAACATGTCGTCGACCTATGTGCAGAACCCGCCCTATTTCGAGGGCATGAAGAAGCAGCCCGATCCGGTCGTCGACGTGGTCGACGCGCGGATTCTGGCGATGTTCGGCGACAAGATCACCACCGACCACATCTCGCCGGCCGGTTCGATCAAGTTGACCTCGCCGGCCGGTAAATTCCTCAGCGAGCATCAGGTCCGTCCGGCCGACTTCAACCAGTACGGCACGCGGCGCGGCAATCACGAAATCATGATGCGCGGCACGTTTGCCAACATCCGCATTAAGAACTTCATGCTGAAGGGCGCCGACGGCAACATTCCGGAAGGCGGTTTGAGCAAGCACTGGCCCGACGGCGAAGAGATGTCGATCTACGACGCGGCGATGAAGTACCAGCAGGAGAGCGTACCGCTGGTTGTGTTCGCCGGCGCCGAATATGGCAACGGCTCGTCGCGCGACTGGGCCGCCAAGGGCACCCGCCTGCTCGGCGTTCGCGCCGTGATCTGCCAGAGCTTTGAGCGCATCCACCGCTCCAACCTGGTCGGCATGGGCGTGCTGCCGCTCACCTTCGAGGAAGGCACGTCGTGGTCGTCGCTCGGCCTCAAGGGTGACGAGAAGGTGACGATCCGGGGCCTCCAGGGTGACCTGAAGCCGCGCCAGATGCTGACGGCGGAGGTCGTCTCCGGCGATGGCGCGCTGCAGCGCGTGCCGCTGCTTTGCCGCATCGATACGCTCGACGAGCTCGAATATTACCGGAACGGCGGCATCCTGCATTACGTGCTGCGCAAACTCGCGGCGTAGTTTTGTTTGGCGCGTTTTCTTCACGCAAACCGGTAATCACCCTCGGATCAAGTCCGACGGCAGGCTTCGTTAGAAAAGCGCTCTGAGACGCGGATTTGTGATCTATGCCTCACTTCGAAGTGAGTAGCGACCAGGGGGAAGGCGGCCTATGACAGGGCCGCTTTCGCGCGTTGGGGGCACGCTTTTTCAAGGTCCGATCATGCCCCCTAGAAGTATCGACGGAAGACGCTACTACCGGTTCGCACAATGACAGCGTTGATGGCCAAGAATCTGATGTCGCGGTGGTCCGGCGCGCTCGGAGTCTGTGCGATCATCGCGGTCATCCGCCCGGCGCATGCCGATCCACGCACGGTGGTCGAATTGTTTACCTCGCAGGGCTGTTCGTCGTGTCCACCGGCCGACAAGATCGTCGGCGAACTCGCCAGGGACCCCAGCGTGATCGCGCTGAGCATGCCGATCGATTACTGGGATTATCTCGGCTGGAAGGACACCTTGGCAGACTCGCGCTTCAGCGCGCGGCAGAAAGCCTATTCGCATACGCGCGGCGATCGCAACCTCTATACGCCGCAGATGATCGTCAACGGCTCGGCGCAGGTGATCGGCAGCGATCGCGCCGCCATCGAGAGCGCCATCAAGAGCACCGGCAAGGCCGAGGGCGTGATGTCGGTGCCGGTGTCGATGACGCTGTCGGGCAATCAGATCAACGTTTCGGTCGAGGCCAGCAAGGCTGCGACCGGTCGCGGCGAGATCTGGCTTTGTTCGGTGTCGCGCGCGGTACCGATTTCGATCGGCCGCGGCGAGAACCGCGGCCAGCAGGTCACCTACTACAACGTGGTGCGCAATCTCGTGAAGGTCGGCGATTGGAACGGTGCCGCGGGAAGCTGGAGCATTCCGCTGGAAAGCATTTCCCGCGACGGCGTCGATGCCGCGGTCGTCTATCTCCAGGACGGCAACCGCGAAAGGCCGGGCGCGATGCTCGGCGCAGCCATCACCGAACTGCGCTAGTTTGTTTCGCTGAATTTTCAGGAATGGGTATCGGCGCCGATCAAACGCGCAGCATGCCGTCGTGTCGCAGCTCGATCTTCAAAGCCTGACACACAAACGAAAAAGGACCAACTTTCGTTGGCCCAGTATCGGGATTGAACTCCCTCTGCGAACAGGCCCGATCCCGACGGCCCCGGGGGGCTGGGGGCTGAGGAATCCGGAACCGAAAGGACCGGGCCAACGCAGTATCCTTTTGTCGCAACCCAGAGGGGCGGACGGTTGGCGGAAGTGGGGCAGCAATAAGATTCCGCTAACGATCCCGTGAGTCGATGTTTCCGTTGGCTTAGGGTCGATCCGGCGGTTTCGCGTGTAATTGCACCCCCTTGCGGCATTCGTCGGTTAGCGCAATCATGTAAACTGGATGACAGGAGGCGCTCCATGAGCACGATTTCGGAGGACACCGATCCAAGCGCGATTCGCGCGGCGGCGCGCCCAGCCACTGCAACGCCGCAGCCGAATCGCGTCACGTTCAACCGTCTCGAACTCAACCGCATCCTCAATCTGTATGGGCGCATGGTCGCCGACGGCGAATGGCGCGACTATGCCATCGACTTTCTGAAGGACCGCGCCGTGTTTTCGGTGTTCCGCCGCGCCTCCGAGGTTCCGATCTACCGGATCGAAAAGGATCCGCGGCTCGCACGCAAGCAGGGCATGTACAGCGTGATCTCGGCGACCGGCCTGATCCTGCGCCGCGGCCACGAGCTGGACCGCGTGCTGCTGGTGATCGATCGGAAGCTGGCGGTGGTTTGAACGAGCGGAGACCTCGTCTCGAGAGGACGCGAAGCGCCGTCTCCGTAGGATGGGTAGAGCGCAGCGAACCCCATCAATCACATGCGCGGAAAGATGATGGGCCAAGGGCTCAACCCATCCTACGGCACTGTCGTGCCACCATCGCCCAACGCGCGCTGCATCATAACGGTGTCAAGCCAGCGGCCGAATTTCAGCCCGACATTCGAATGCGTCCCGATCATCTGGAAACCGCATTTCGTATGAACGCCGATCGACCCGGCGTTGGCGGAATCGCCGATCACGGCGATCATCTGGCGGAAGCCGCGCGCCTCGCATTCGGCGATCAGCCGCTGCATCAGTTGCCGGCCGATACCGCGGCGGTGGATCGCTGGTTGCAGATAGACCGAATTCTCCACCGTGAAGCGGTACGCCGGCCGCGGCCGGTAGGGGCCGGCATAGGCATAGCCGATCACCTTGCCCTCGACGGCCGCTACGAAATAGGGGAAGCCGCCGTCCGCCAGCGCCCGGAACCGCCGCGTCATCTCGTCGAGATCGGGGGGGATCAGTTCGAACGTCGCGGTGCCGTAGCGCACTGCATGTTCGTAGATTTGGGTGATGGCGGACAGGTCCGCCTCGGTGACGGTACGGATTTCAGGTATGGACATGCCGTCAGAGTATTTTTGCCGCCGACAAAAGAAAAGCCCCGGCCGTTAGGCCGGGGCTTCATCTCTTGAACCTGGTCGGGAGCGCTAGTCGCGCTGGCCGAGCAGCTGCAACAGCAGCGTGAACAGGTTGATGAAGTTCAGGTACAGCGACAATGCACCGGTAATCGCCGCCTTCTCCGCAATCTCGCCGCCCTCGGAGGCATAGCCGTAGATGTAGTCGTTCTTCAGCCGCTGGGTATCCCAGGCGGTGAGGCCCGCGAACACCAGCACGCCGACCACCGAGACGATGAACTGCAGCATCGAGCTCGCCAGGAACAGGTTGACCACGCTAGCGATGATGATGCCGATCAGGCCCATGAAGAGGAACGAGCCCATGCCGCTCATGTCACGCTTGGTGGTGTAGCCGTAGAGGCTCAGTGCGCCGAAGGTGGCCGCGGTGATGAAGAACACCCGCACGATCGAGGTGTGCGTGTACACCAGGAAGATCGACGACAGCGAAATGCCCATCAGCGCCGCGAACACCCAGAACAGCATCTGGGCGGTCGCCGGCCGCAGCCGGTTGATGCCGGCCGAGATCGCAAAAACCATGACCAGCGGCGCGAGGATGAACAGCCACTTCAGGGGGCTGACATACATCGCGTAGCCGAACGGCGTCAGGAAGGCGTTGCCGAACTTGGCGGCGGCGCCAGCCTGATCGGTGGTCACCGCGGCCATGTAGACGCCGAGCGCCGCCAGGCCGGTGATGGCCAGGCCGATGCTCATGTAGTTGTAGATGCGCAGCATGTAGGCGCGCAGACCGGCATCGACGGTCGCGGCATCAACGCGCCCGGCGGCCCGGCCGAAAGGAGAAGCGTAGTTACGGTCTAGGTCCGACATGGTCGAATTCCCGTTGGTTGCCCGGCGGAGCGCAAAGGGTTTTGCGGCGCCGGTTAGATTTCTATCCCAGATGTCCCGATCTGCCGACGTTAATTTTACGTCATGAACCTGGCCACTGATCTTGGCTGATATGTGGGAAACTAACACATTCGAAGCAAGCTTCCACGCGCGGCTGAATGTCGCTTCTGCGGTCGTTTCCCGGCAAATGAAGCGTTAACCGGGCGTTTCCGCCGCTACAAATTGTCACAAATTCCGCAACACGCTGGCCGGCTTCTGGTTCAGGGCCAGCAACGTCCCGGCGAGCCCGAGGCCGACCGTGACGACCAGGGCGGCGCCGACCACGCCGGCGGCGCTGCCGGCCTGCCAGATGAAACTGAGCGTCATCAGCCGGGTGACGATCAGCCAGGCCGCGACCGAACCCGCGATCACGCCGAAGACCGCCGTGGCGAGCCCTATCATCAGATATTCCAGGGCGTAGGCGCCGAGCAGCCGCGCCCGGGTCGCGCCCAGTGTCTTCAGAATGACGGCGTCGTAGACCCGGTGGCGGTGGCCGGCCGCCAGGGCGCCGCCCAGCACCAGGATCGCCGAGATCAGCGTCACCGCGCTGGCGCCGCGGATGGCGAGCACGAGGTTGGTGATGACGGTGCCGACGGTTTCCAGCGCCTCACGGACCCGCACGCTGGTGACCATCGGGAAGGCGTCCGCCACCTGCTTGATGATTCGGGCGTCGCCGGCCGGGTCCGGATGGGCCTCGGACAGGGTCGCCACATGGCTGTGCGGCGCACCCTTGAAGGCGTTGGGCGAGAACACCAGCACGAAATTGATGCCGAGCCCCTGCCAGTCGACGTTGCGCAGATTGCTGATTTTGGCGGCGATGTCGCGGCCGAGCACGTTGACGACGATTTCGTCGCCGATTTTCAGCTTGAGGCCGTCGGCGATCTTCTTCTCCAGCGAGACCAGCGGCGGCCCCTTATAGTCCGCGCTCCACCATTCGCCCTCGACCACCTTCGAGCCCTTCGGAACTTCGTTGGTATAGGTCAGGCCGCGGTCGCTCTGCAGCACCCATTCGGAATCCTGCGATGCCTTGAGGTCGTCGGCCTTGACGCCGCGGGCCGCGACGATGCGTCCGCGCAGCATCGGCACGTCGTCCACCGTCGATTGCGGCGACACCTTCTTGAGGAAGTCGCCGAACCGGTCGGCATCGGCGGTCGGAATGTCGATGAAGAAGAACGAGGGGGCCTTCTCCGGCAGCGCCGCCAGGAACTGCCGGCGCAGGTTGCCGTCGATCTGGGTGATCGTGACCAGCACTGCGAGCCCGAGGCCGAGTGACATCACGACCGAGGGCGTCAGCGCGCCCGGCCGGTGGATGTTGGCGATCGCCAGCCGCAGCATGGTGATCCGGCTGCGCGGCATGCGGCGCGCCAGCGCCATCAGCCCGGCCGCGACGAGGCGCAGCAGTGCAAACACCGCCACCGAGGAGACCACGAATACCGCCGCCACCCGCTTGTCGTAGGAAAGTCCGATGGCCACGGCGACCAGCAGCGCGATGACCGCCGCCATCAGCGCCAGATAGCTCCAGCGCGGCCGGTGCCATTCGCGCGACACCTCCTCGCGAAACAGCGCCGCGACCGGCACGTCGTGCACCCGTCCGAGCGGCCATAATCCGAACGCGAGCGCGGTGAGCAGGCCGTAGACGAACGACAGCGCCAGTTCGTCCGCGTGCAGGGCAGGGATGACCGGCAGCGGCAGCAGCTTGCCGAACAGGCCCACGATGATGAACGGCAACGCCGCGCCGGCCGCCAGTCCGATGATCGAACCGACCCCGGCGAGCAGGATCACCTGTGTCAGGTAGATGGTGAAGACGTCGCGGCCGGTGGCGCCCAGCGCCTTGAACGAGGCGATCACGTCGCGGCGGCGATCGATGTGGCTCTTGACCGCATTGGCGACGCCGACGCCGCCGACCAGGAGGGCGGCGAGGCCGACCAGCGACAGGAACTGGCTGAAGCGGCTGATGGTGCGTTCGAGCTGCGGCGAAGCGTTGCTGCTGCTGCGGATCCACCAGCCGGCCTCAGGCAGGGCGCTCCGTGCGCTGTCGATCAATTGGGTCGCGGCGCGATCGTCGGCGGCATTGTTCGGCAGCTTCACGCGGTACATCCAGCGCACCAGGCTGCCGGGCTGCAGCAATCCGGTGGCGCGCAGGCTGTCCTCGCTGACCAGAACGCGCGGGCCCAACCCGACATTGCCGGCGAGCTTGTCGGGCTCGGCGACCACCACGCTGCGGATCTGGAAGCTGGCATTGCCGATTCCGATACGGTCGCCGAGCTTGAGATCGAGCCGCGCCAGCAGCGTGGAATCCACCGCGGCGCCGAACGCGCCGTCACGTTCGGCCAATACATCCGCGATCGGCATTTTGGGATCGAGCGTGACTTCCCCGAGGGTCGGGTAGCCGCCGTCCACGGCCTTGAGTTCGACCAGCGCCAGCTTGCCGTCATTGCTGCGCGCCATGACGCGCAGCGCCGCTGCGACCGAAACCTGGCCGCGGGAGCGCAGGAAGGCGATTTCCTCCGGCTTGGCTTCGCGCTGGATCAGGGAGAACGCCACGTCGCCGCCGAGCAGCGTGCGGCCCTCGCGCGTCAAGCCCTCGCTGAGGCTCGCCGCGACCGAGCCGACGCCGGCAATCGCCATCACGCCGAGGGCGATGCAGGCGATGAAGACGTAAAAGCCGCGCAGGCCGCTGCGCAATTCGCGCAGCGCATAGCGCAGGGCAAGCGATGACCCGTGGCTGCGGGTAACGGGTTCGGAAACGATCGTCATGAATGTCCGTCGATCCGGCCGGAACGGAGTCGCACGACGCGGTCGCAGCGTTGCGCGAGCGAAGTGTCATGCGTCACCAGCACCAGGGTCATGCCGCGCTCGGCATGTTTGGTGAACAGGAGGTCGACAATCTGCTTGCCGGTTGATTCGTCGAGATTTCCGGTCGGCTCGTCCGCAACCAGAATCGCAGGATCGGGCGCCAGCGCGCGGGCCAGCGCCACGCGCTGCTGCTCGCCGCCGGAGAGTTGCGTCGGATAGTGATGCAGGCGTTCGCCGAGCCCGACGGATGCAAGTTCCTGCGCCGCGCGCATTGCTGCATCGGGGTTGCCG
>CADEDX010000018.1:0-16814 GCA_902826195.1 uncultured Bradyrhizobium sp.
GCGGCATCCAGCTTCTTGCGCAGCCGCGAGATCAGCATGTCGACGGTGCGGTCGAACGGCTCGGCCGAGCGTCCGCGGGTCCAGTCGAGGATCTGGTCGCGCGTCAGCACCCGGCGCGGCCGCTGCACGAAGCAGCCGAGCAGGTCGAATTCGGAACTGGTGAGCTGCAGGGAATCCTGGCCGGAATCACCGAACTCGATGCTGCGCGCATCGAGATCGATCACGAATTTGTCGAACGCGTAGCGCCGCACCGGCAGCTTCGCCGGCGCCGCCCTGGCGCGACGAAGAATGGCGCGGACCCGCGCCAGCAACTCGCGCGGCGCAAAAGGCTTTGTCAGATAATCGTCGGCGCCCATCTCCAGGCCGACCACGCGATCGATTTCGTCGCTCTTTGCCGTCAGCATCAGGATCGGGATGTTGTCGTCCGCCCGAAGCCGCCGGCAGATCGAAAGCCCGTCCTCTCCCGGCAGCATCAGGTCGAGCACCAGCAAATCCGGGCGCAGCCGCTGCAGCACCGCGTCCATCGCCTTGCCGCTGTCGGCACATTCGACCTCGAATCCCTCCTGCTGCAGAAAATCGGCGAGCAGGCGGCGGATTTCGGGGTCGTCTTCCACGATCAGAAGTGAAGCAGAGGGCGCGGTCATGGCCTAATTGTGGACATGGTCGCGCGTCGTGCAAGGCCCGAAGCGGCGTTGTTACACACTGTTACGTTCGGTGGACAAAACGATACCAACCGTTTCTCCGCGGCAATATCCGGCTGACACGGCGCCCGCAGTCTCCTCGCATGGCTACCGCAACGGCAGCCTTCATCCCTCAAGGAGATTGCGACCATGAAGAAGCTCATCGCCATGTCCACGCTCGCCGGCGCTCTTTCAATCGCTGCCGTCGCCGACGCCAGCGCCTGGACCCGCTCCGGGACGGCGACCGGCCCGCGCGGAACGTCGAGTGTTCAGGCCTCGGGCGGCTGCGCCAACGGTAGCTGCACGCGCTCCGTGACCCGCACCGGCCCCTACGGCAACACCTACACCCGCCAGGGCACCGTCACCCGCTACTGACGGCAGCAGCGATCGCCCGAAGCCTATGGCATCGGGCGGTCGCATCTCCCGTCGTCGCCCACGTCATTTTCAGGAGACAACGATGCCCAGGTTTTCCGTACCTTCGATACCGGCTCTCGCGCTGGCCGGCTCGGCTTTTGTACTGGCCGCGTACCCCGTGGCTTGTTCGGCGCAGGCGCAGCTATCGCCGCAAATGCGCGGCGAAGCGATGACGTTGATGCAGATTTGCCGCAGTGATTACGACCGCTTGTGCGCCGGTGTGCAACCCGGCGGCGGGCGGATACTTGCCTGCCTGCACGAGCACTCGCACCAGCTCAGCGCCGCCTGCGGCCAGGCCATGCCGCGTGCCGATGCCCTGAGGAACAGCGCGGCGGCCGCCGGCACGCTGCCGAAGTAACGGGAGAAAGCGCCATGGAGCCGTTATTCCCCAGCCCCTACTTTCGCGGCCTGATCCTGTTGACGGCGCTCGGCTTCATGGCGCTGGAATACGCACTGGGCCGCCTCACGCATCGCGAGACGCACGACTGGCGCGAAAGTGCCGCGACGCTCGGCGTCGCGGTCGTTCAGAACCTGGTCCGCCTTCTCGAGGCCGGCATCGTCGCGATCCCGTTCGCATTCGTCTATCAGCACCGGCTGTTCGACTTCTCCGCGACCAGCCTGCCTGCCATGCTCGGATTGTTCATCGGCAGCGAGTTTCTGTATTACTGGCAGCATCGGGCCTCGCACCGGGTCCGCTGGATGTGGGCGACGCATCGGGTCCACCATTCGCCGACCAAGTTCAACCTGACGGCGGCGATCCGGCTCGGCTGGACCGGCAACATCTCCGGCAATTTTCTGTTCTTCCTGCCGCTGGTGTGGATCGGATTTCATCCGTTCGCCGTCATTGCGATGCTCGGCGTCAACCTGACCTATCAGTTCTTCGTCCATACCGAGCTGGCGCCGCGGCTGGGTCCGCTCGAATACGTCCTCAACACGCCGGCACATCATCGCGTGCACCACGCCTCGAACGAACCGTGCCTCGACAAGAATTTTGGCGGCATCCTGATCGTGTTCGATCGGCTGTTCGGCACGTTTGCAGAGGCACCAATGGGTGAAGCACTGCGCTACGGACTGGTCGGCGGCAAGCGGTCCTTCAACCCGGTCCGGATCGCGCTCGGCGAATGGATCGCAATGTTCCAAGACGTCCGGGGGGCCGCGGGTGCACGGGCCAAGCTTCGCGCCATGTTCGGTCCGCCCGGCGCCTGAGCCGCGCCACTTACTTCCCGAAGAAGAAGCCGATCCCCATCGCCACGACGCCGAGCATCATCGCGCCTGTCGACAGCCAGCCCAGCCAATAAAGCGGGCCGGCGACCACAAAGTGGCCCATCACGTCCCTGCGCCGGGCCATGAACATCAGCAGCACCATGACCGGCACGGCGAGCACGCCGTTGATGACGGCGCTCCAGTAAAGCGCCGAGATCGGGTTGATCGAGGTGACGTTCAGCGCAATGCCGATGCCGCCCGACAGCGCCAGCACGCCATAGAAGGCGGCGGCTTCCTTCGGCTTGCGCGCCAGTCCGACCGGCCATTGCCGCCCCTCGCCGACGGCGTAAGCCGTGGCGCCGGCGAGCACCGGGATCGCCAGCAATCCGGTGCCGACGATGCCGAGCGCGAAAATGATTTCAGCGAACGCGCCGGCGATCGGACGCAGCGCTTCGGCCGCCTGCGCCGACGTTTGAATGTCGGTCTTGCCGGCCGCATGCAGCGTCGCCGCGGCGGTCACGATGATCGACAGCGCGATGAGATTGGAGAACGCCATGCCGACGATGGTGTCGGCGCGGATGCGATGGAATTCCTTCTGCGCGCCGTAGTGCTTTTCGACCAGCGGGCGCTTGGCCGCATCGACGCGCTGGTCCTCGGCTTCCTGCGATGCCTGCCAGAAAAAAAGATAGGGCGAGATCGTGGTGCCGAAAATGGCGACGATGGTGGTGAAGTAGTCCGCGCTCCAGGTCAGGCGCGGCACGAGGACGCCCGCGAGCGCCTCGCCCCAGGAGACCTTTGCAAAGGCCAGCGCCGCGACATAGGCGAACAGGCTGAGCGTCAGCCATTTCAGCACCGAGACGTAGCGCTTGTAATCGAGGAATATCTGCGCCACCCCCGAGGTCACGCCGAACAACAGCACGTAGACGATGCTGTGGCCGCCGATCAAGAGCTTGCTGGCGTCCGCCATGGCGCCGAGGTCGGCGGCGACGTTGATGGTGTTGGCGATGAACAGCAGCGCCACCACCACGTTGAGCAGCCATGGCGAGTAATGCCGGCACACATTGCCCGATATGCCATGGCCGGTGACGCGGCCGACGCGCGCGGAAATCTCCTGAATCGCCGCCATCAGCGGGAACGTCAGCAGCATGGTCCAGCCGATGCCGTAGCCGAGCTGCGCGCCGGCCTGGCTGTAGGTGCCGATGCCGGACGGATCGTCGTCGGAAGCTCCCGTGATCAGGCCGGGGCCGAGCGCACGCAGTGCATCGCGCCAGCGGAACGGCGGAGACGGCTCCGGCAGCGCCGTCGGCTTCACATGGCCGACATAGTGATGCGAATGTTTCGGGTGAGACTTGTTCTGATCTGCCATGCCAAGGGTCCAGCCGTACTGACAACGACGCCCCGCGGCGCGGGTTCCTATGTCCGGAACCTGACCGATCGCCGTTCGGCATACAAGCGATCGTCAATAGCAGCGTGACGCCGAGATGGCGTGCAACCGGCTGTCGCCGAGCACGTGCGCCATCAGACCGGCATTGCGGAAAATCTTGGCGAATGCCGCATCGCGGATGCTCAGGCCGCCGGTGTAGGCCCCGAACGCCGGCATTACCGCGCGCTCGCCGTCGGAAGCAAAACATCGCCGTTCCATCGAACGACCCCGGGTGGCGACCCGCGCCTTGGGGTGCAGATGGCCGGCGATCTCACCCAGTGCACCGGTCGGCTCGTGCCGGAACACGATCGGGCCGATCGCGACTTCGCTTGCGACCACGCCGCCGAGATCGGACGGCAGCGCAGGATCGTGGTTGCCCGAGATCCAGATCCAGTCGCGCCGTGCCTGCATGGCGGCAAGCACCTCGCGATTCGATATCGACAGGCGCTCATGGGCGTCGCGATCGTGAAAACTGTCGCCGAGCGCGATCACCATACGCGGGTCGTGCCGCGCAATGACCGCAGTGAGCCGGCTCAGCGTCGCGAGCGTGTCATAGGGCGGCAACAGCACGCCGCGCCGGGCGTAGCTCGATCCCTTTTCCAGATGCAGGTCGGAAACAATCAGCAGCCGCTGCGCCTGCCAGAACAGCGCGCCGGAGAGATCGGCGAGGAACGTGACGTCTGCGATCGTAACCTTTGAGGCGCGCACGTCTTGATCATCCCCCGAAGATTGCGCCACTGCGGTCACGTTCTACCTGTCTATCCTGTCGCCTCTTTGACGAGCTCCTCGGCGGCTTCCGCCAGCAACTCATCCGCTGCTTCGCCATGAACTGACTCGCGGCCGATTTCCAGCATCACGGGGACGGCGAGCGGCGACACATGTTCGAGTTCCCGGTGGATGATTCGCCCCTGAATTCGGGAGAGCATATCACCTAATCGCTTGAGATCGAGCAGGCCGGCGGCCGCATCGGCACGAGCGGCGCGCAGCAGCACATGATCGGCCTGATGCTTGCGCAGCACGTCGTAGACCAGATCGGTCGAGAACAGCACCTGACGGCGGCTCTTCTCCTCGCCGGTGAAGCGGCGCGGGATCAGGCCGGAGATCAGCGCGCAGTTGCGGAACGTACGTTTCATCAGCGCGGATTCGGCGAGCCACGCTTCGAGATCGTCCCCGAGCATGTCGGGCTCGAACAAGGCGGCGAGATCGACCTTGCCGTGCCGGATCATGTGCGAGATATCGCCGACGCCCCATATCGCGAGCGCATATTCATTGGCGACGAAGCCGAGCGGCCGGGCGCGGGCGCGCTCCAGCCGGCGCGTCAGCAGCATGCCGAGCGTCTGATGCGCGAGCCGGCCCTCGAACGGGTAGCAGACCATGTAGTGCTTGCCGCCTCGCGGGAAGGTTTCGATCAAAAGCTCGCGCACGGCGGGCACGCGGGAAAAATCCCGCTGCAATGACAGCCAGTCGCGCACCTGTTCCGGCAGTGCATTCCATTGGCGGCGGTCGTCCAGCAATTTTCGCACCCGTTCTGCGAGGTAGGTCGACAACGGAAACTTGCCGCCCATATAGGACGGCACCTTCGCGTCCCTGTCGTTGGAACGGGAGACATAGACCTGGTCTTCGACCAGCGCCTCGTAACGCACGATCTCGCCGCCAAATACAAAGGTATCGCCGGCGACCAGCCCCTCGATAAAGTACTCCTCGATCTCGCCGAGCATCCTGCCGCCGCGGCCGATCATGCCGGTGGAGCCGGCGCCGCCGCCACGACCGCGCACCAGCCTCACCTTCAACATGGCCTCTTCGACGATGGTGCCGACGTTGAGGCGATAGCTCTGCCGGACTTTTGGGTTGGTGATACGCCAGCGGCCCTGCTTGTCCTGCTTGATGCGGGCGAAGCGTTCGTAGGTCTTCAGCGCGTAGCCGCCAGTGGCGACGAAATCGACGACGTCGTCGAAATCGGCTCGCGTCAGCGATGCGTAGGGCGCCGCGGTCAGCACTTCCGAATAGAGCTCGTCGGACAGGAACGGCTCGCCGCACGCGCAACCGAGCACGTGCTGCGCCAGCACATCGAGCGCGCCGATGCGCAACGGCGGCGTGTCCTGCGCATTTTCGGCGATCGCATCGATCGCGACGCGGCACTCCAGCACCTCGAAACGGTTGGCGGGGATGAGTACGGCACGCGAGGGTTCATCGAGGCGGTGGTTGGCGCGGCCGATCCGTTGCATCAGGCGCGACGAGCCTTTGGGCGCGCCAACGTTGATGACGAGATCGATGTCGCCCCAGTCGATGCCGAGATCGAGCGAGGACGTGCAGACCACGCCGCGCAGTTTTCCCGCCGCCATCGCATCCTCGACCTTGCGGCGTTGGGCGACGTCGAGCGAGCCGTGATGAAGCGCAATGGCGAGGCCGTCGTCGTTCATGCGCCAGAAATCCTGGAACAGCATTTCGGCCTGGCTGCGGGTGTTGACGAAGATCAGCGTGGTCTTGTTGTGCTTGATCAGCTGGTACATTTCGCCGAGCGCGTGGCGCGCGGTGTGCCCGGCCCATGGCAGGCGCTCTTTGGTGTCCAGCATCTCGACCACGGGCGCCGCCGCGCCACCGGCCACGACGATATCGGCGGAGACTTGCCTGCCATCGCACTGCGGCACCAGGAACCGCGCCAGCGATTCCGGCTCGGCAACCGTCGCCGATAGCCCGATCGCGCGCATCTGCGGCGCCAGCCGCCACAGCCGCGCCAGCCCAAGCGATAGCAGGTCGCCGCGCTTGGAGGTGACGAGCGCATGCAACTCGTCGAGCACGATGCGTTTGAGCGAGGAGAACAGGAACGGCGCGTCATCCGACGACAGCAACAGCGCCAGTTGCTCCGGCGTGGTGAGCATGATGTCGGGCGGATAGCGCCGCTGCCGCTGCCGTCGCGAGGCCGGCGTGTCGCCGGTGCGGGTCTCGACCTTGATCGGCAGGCCCATTTCGGCGATCGGCGTCTCCAGATTGCGCGCGATGTCGACGGCGAGCGCCTTCAACGGCGAGATGTAGAGGGTGTGGAGGCCGCCGGTGCGCTTCACGCTGCTCCCGATTGAGATGAGGTTTTTCTCGGCCGCGCTCTTGGGAGCCGCGGAAAGCTCCACCAGCGTCGGTAAGAACCCGGCCAGCGTCTTGCCGGCGCCGGTCGGCGCGATCAGTAGCGCGGAATGGTCGTCGCGGGCCCTGGCCAGCAGCGCCAGTTGATGCTCGCGCGGCGACCAGCCGCGCGCGGCGAACCAGTCGCGAAACCGGCGCGGCAGCAGGTCGGCCGTCTCCGACGGCGCGGGAGTAAGGGGGGCGGAGGGCGGCACCGAAAACAGGTAAGCCGTCGGACCGGGTTCGTCGAGGTGCCAAGGGCACGATTCGCTGCCGTAGGATGGGCTGAGCGGAGCGAGCCCACCATCCCGCAGCTTGCTAGGTGATGGATGGTGGGCACGTCGCTTGCGCTCCTCTGCCCAGCCTACGAGAGCAGAGCCGAAAGAGAGGAGCGCCGCCCCGCCTTATTCCGTCACCGGCTTGTCCGAAATATCCCAATCCTTGCCGTTGAACTCCGAGATGTAGAGCGTCTTCATCGGCGTATAGTCGTCCGGCGTATAGCTGAAATTGACGCCGTCGAGGAAATAGGGCGAGTGGAAGCCCGCCAGCGTCGTGGCGTGCTTCAGCACGTTGGCGCGGGTGAGTTCGTCGCCGCAGCGGCGCAGGATTTCCGCCATCGAGGCGACCTGGCCATAGCCGGCGAAGGCGATGGTGTTGTCGGGATCGACATTGGGCAGATATTTCTTGCGCAATTCCTCGAACGCCATCACGTCCGGGTCCTTCTCGAAGCGCGGCACGCCGACTTCCTTGGCGTATCGGATGGCAACGATACCTGTGCAGTTCTCAAGGCCGGCGGCGCTGAGGATCGAACGCCCGGTCGAGCCCGCTGACAACAGATGCAGCGGCTTCCAGCCGAGTTCCGCCACCTTGCGGATCGATTGCGACGACGCCTTGCCGGTCGAGATGTTGTAGAACACGTCAGCGCCGGACTTGGAGAGGTTGATCAGCTGCGAGTCGACCGTCGGCTCTGTCAGGTCGTAGCTCTGCTCCATGATCACCTTGGCGGTGCCGCCGGCATCGGCCAGCACCTTCTTGAAGGGGCCGAGGAAGTCACGGCCGAAATCGTCGTTCTGGTAGAGAATGCCGACCTTTGCGTTCGGCTTCACCCCGACGACATGCCTGGCGAGGATGCGCGCCTCGGTCGGATAGAGCGGCAGGCCCGCCATGGTCCATTTGAAGTTCTTCGGATCGTTCCATTTCGACGCGCCGGTGTTGAGCAGCAGCTGCGGCACGCCCTTCGAATTGAGATACTTGTGCACGGCGGTCTGCGGCGCGGTACCGAGCGAACCGTACAGCGCCAGCACCTCCTCCTGCTCGACCAGCCGCCGCGTCGCCTCGACGCATTTCGGCGCACTGTAGGCGTCGTCCATAGAGAAGAATTTGACCTTGCGTCCGTTGATGCCGCCCTTTTCGTTGAGCATCTGGAAATACGCCTCGCCTACCCGGCCAAGAACACCGTAGAGCGAGCCGGGGCCGGAATGCGGCACGGTCTGCCCGAGCTTGATCTCGGTGTCGCTGGCGCCCGGATCGTATTTCTTCTCCGCCGCCCAGACGAATGGCGCGGGCAATGCGGATGCGAGGACCGCGCCGAGTGCGGTGGCGCAGAATTCACGCCGGGTTTGTTTCTTGGTCATTGTGCTTCTCCCTTATGGGAGCCTTGATCCGGCATTCCGACGTCAGTAGCAATAGCTCACATGCAGCACGCAACGCGCCATTCGGCGGGCGCGTAGCGTCTAGACTCAAGTTTTTGCGGCGACGGCGACCAAGCCCGGTACGGGCGTATGATCCTCGTTGCGGGCTGAGCTCTCTTCCAACAGCGCCAGTCTGAGGCCGGCGGCTTCGATCGCGGTGCGGACGTGAGTCGCGGCGTGGGCGTAGCGGAGCCCGCCGCCGATCACCACGCCTTCGCCGTCATGGGTTTCGGCGGTAAAGGCAAACAGCCCGCCGGCGGTCAGCACGCGGGCGGCTTCCGCCACGACGGGCGCGAGGTCGGCGACGTACACCATAGCATCGGCAGCTAGTATAAGATCCGCACAGGCTTCCGGCCGCGCCCGGAGCCCCTGCAGCATGTCGGCGACATCGAGCTCGGCGTAGAGGCCCGTTGCGCGCGCCCGCTCGATCATGCGTGGCGAGAGGTCGACGCCGATGAAATGATCGACCGTGCGGGCGAAAGCGGCCGCGGCAAGCCCGGTCCCGCAGCCGAGATCGATCGCTCGATCGAATAGCGCCGGCCGACGGGCCGCCGATCGCACCGACAGCACCGCCTTGAACAGCAGCGCCGGGCCGCGATAGCCGAGATCGCCGACCAGGGAGGCTTCGAACCGCGGCGCATACTGGTCGAACAGCGTCTGCACATAGGCCTGCGGCATGCCGGACACCGGCTCTGCACCAAGCCGCATCAATCGAAGCCCGGCGCCATGGCGGTCGCCGGGATCGCTGGCCTGCGCTCTTTGATAGGCCGCGACTGCGGCATCATGTTCGCCGAGTTCTTCGCGGATGCCGCCGAGCGTGAACCAGGCCGACGTGAAATTCGGTGCCAGCTCGATCGCCTGCAGCAGCAGATCGGCCGCGGCGGCCAGATCGCCCTTCAATTGCAGATCGCGCGCGAAGTCGAACCGGCGGTCGGCCATCAGATCGCCGGAGGAGAGAAACAGGCGCGAGGGCATGACTTCCAGGAAGGTATGGGTTCCAGGATGGATGCGCGGGCCAAGCCCACGCATGACGGGTAAAATTCGACCCAAGACCTCCTATATAACCCCGCATGCGCCCGCAAGACATCCTGATGCCCGTTCCCGCCGGCCTGTGTTGCAAGCCCGGCGGCTTCCATATCGATCCGGTGCGCCCGGTGGAGCGCGCCGTGATCACGCATGGCCATTCCGATCACGCCCGGCCTGGCCATGGCGCCGTGCTCGCCACGCAGGAAACGCTCGACATGATGCGGCTGCGATACGGCGACAATTTTGCGCGAACGACACAGGCGATTCGCTACGGCGAGGAAATGAGGCTCGGCGACGTCAGGATCAAATTCCATCCGGCCGGCCACGTGCTGGGCTCGGCGCAGATCGCGGTGAGCTGCAAGGACACCTGCATCGTCGCCTCCGGCGATTACAAGGATGCCGAAGATCCGACCTGCACGCCGTTCGAAGTGGTTCCCTGCGACGTCTTCATCACAGAGGCGACGTTCGGCCTGCCGGTGTTCCGCCACGGCGACGCGGCGGATGAGGTAAAAAAGCTGCTGGCGTCGGTCGCGCTGTTTCCGGAGCGCGCGCATCTGGTCGGCGCCTATTCGCTCGGCAAGGCGCAGCGCGTGATCGCGCTGCTGCGCGAGGCCGGCCATGACGCGCCGATCTATCTCCACGGCGCGATGGAGAAGATCACGTACTACTATGAGAGCCGTGGCATCGCGCTCGGCGAGTTGCGCCCGGTCAAGGGCGTGAAGAAGGCCGATCTCGCAGGCACCATCACACTGGCGCCACCATCGGCCACCTCGGACGTCTGGACGCGGCGCTTCCCCGATCCGGTCACGGCGTTTGCTTCGGGCTGGATGCGGGTGCGGGGGCGCGCGCGCCAGCGCGGCATCGAGCTGCCGCTGGTGATCTCTGATCATGCCGATTGGGACGGCCTGACCGCCACCATCGCCGCCACCGGCGCCGGCGAGGTCTGGGTCACGCATGGGCAGGAAGACGCGCTGGTGCACTGGTGCAAGTCGCGCGGACTTGCCGCACGGCCGCTCGATCTGGTCGGCTATGGCGACGAGGAAGAGCACGAGTCGGCCGCGGCCGACGAGGCCGAGGTATGAACCGTTTTGCCGAACTGCTCGACCGGCTCGGCTACGAGCCGGGCCGCAACAACAAGCTGCGGCTGCTGACGGCCTATCTGCGCGACACACCTGATCCCGATCGCGGCTACGCGCTCGCCGCGCTGACCGGCGCGCTGTCGTTCAAGCACGCCAAGCCGGGACTGATCCGCGACCTGATCATGGACCGCACCGATCCGGTGCTGTTCGGGCTGTCGTATGACTACGTCGGGGACCTATCCGAAACGGTCGCGCTGATGTGGCCGAAGGCCCCGCTGCCCGGCCACAACAATCCTCCACCCCCCACCCTCTCCGAGGTCGTCACGACGCTGCGCACCCTCGGCAAGACCGAACTGCCAAAACAGCTCGCGCGCTGGCTCGACGAACTGGACGAAACCGGCCGCTGGGCGCTGTTGAAACTCGTCACCGGCGCGATGCGGATCGGGATTTCGGCGCGGCTGGCGAAAACCGCCGTGGCCGCGCTGGGCGACAAGGATCCGCACGACATCGAGCTGATCTGGCCGGGACTGGCGCCGCCCTATCCCGATCTGTTTGCCTGGCTGGAAGGCCGCGGCGACAAGCCGGTCAACAGCGATCCCGCGCCGTTCCGGCCCGTGATGCTGGCGCATGCGATCGAGGATACGGACTTTTCCAATCTCGATCCCGCCGATTTCATCGCGGAGTGGAAATGGGACGGCATTCGCGTTCAGGCGGTTTCGGGCCGCGACGAACGCGGGCAGATGCAGGCACGGCTCTATTCACGCACCGGCGAGGACATCACCAAAAGCTTTCCCGACCTCGTGCCCTCCCTGCACCTGTCAGGCGCCATTGACGGCGAATTGCTGGTGCTGCGCGAGGGGCGCGTCCAAACTTTCAACGTGCTGCAGCAGCGGCTGAACCGGAAAGTCGTCTCGCCAAAGCTGATCAAGGAATTTCCGATACACCTGCGCGCCTATGACCTGCTCGGCGAAGACGAGAACGATTTGCGCGAACTGCCGTTCGCCGAGCGCCGCGCACATCTCGAGAAATTCATCAAGAAGCTGGACGATCCGCGCATTGACCTGTCGCCGACGGTGGCCTTTGACAGCTGGGACGCGCTGATGGCGGCGCGAGCCGATCCGGCAAGCGCCGGCGCGGGCGAGGATGCCGAGGCCGTCGAAGGCGTGATGCTGAAGCGGCGCGAAGCGCCCTATCTGCCAGGCCGGCCCAAGGGCCAGTGGTGGAAATGGAAGCGCGATCCGCACATCATCGACGCCGTGCTGATGTATGCCCAGCGCGGCCACGGCAAGCGCTCGTCCTATTATTCCGACTACACGTTCGGCGTCTGGACCTCGGGCGAGGGCGGTGAGCAACTGGTGCCGGTCGGAAAAGCCTATTTCGGCTTCACCGACGAGGAACTGCTGCAGATCGACCGCTTCGTCCGCCGCAACACCACGGAAAAATTCGGCCCCGTCCGCCATGTCGTGCACGAGCCGGAGCAGGGTCTGGTGCTGGAAGTGGCTTTCGAGGGGCTGGCGCGCTCCTCACGGCACAAATCCGGCGTCGCGATGCGGTTTCCCCGCATCAGCCGGCTGCGCTGGGACAAGCCGCCGCGCGAGGCCGACCGGCTGGAAACGCTGGAGCGAATGCTCAAGGACGTGACAGCAAATTAACATTTTACACGCGCAGTGCAGCCATTGACTGATATCAGCGGGTTCCCCATCTGCCCCGCCGTGCTCTATAGTGTTGCGGACCTTCCGCGGGAGAAACCGATGCCGAACGACGTTAGAGACCTGCCGGCCAGCAATGACGGCCTGTACCGATTCCTCGGCGGCTCGCCGCTGTCGGTGGCGTTCCGGCTGATCATGCTGTCGATCCTTGTCGGCGTGGTGCTCGCCGCTATCGGCTTCGACCCCTGGAACATCCTCATCAGCATCCGCATGCTGTTCCAGCGGCTGTGGGATCTCGGTTTTGACGCGGTCAACTGGCTGTGGCGTTACTTCCTGCTCGGCGCCGTGATCGTGATCCCGATCTGGCTGCTGTCGCGGCTGTTCGGCACCCCGCGCGGGCGATAAATCCAACGCGTAAGGCTGCAGCCGATGCAATTGCGATTTGTCGGCTGCGGCGACGCGCTCGGTTCCGGCGGCAGGTTCAACACCTGCTTTCACGTCACGGGCGCCCAGGTCAATTTCCTGATCGATTGCGGCGCCTCGTCGCTGCCGGCGCTGAAGCGGCTCGGCATTGCCCGTGACGGCATCGAGCTGATCCTGATCACGCATTTCCATGGCGATCATTTTGCCGGACTGCCGTTCCTGCTGCTGGACGCCCAGTTCACCCGCCGCTCGCGGCCACTCGTAATCGCCGGGCCGCAGGGTATCGAGACCAAGCTCACCGGGCTGATGGAAACGTTGTTCGAGCATTCCTCCAGGACGCAGCAGCGCTTCGATCTATCGGTCGTCGCGCTTGAACCGGAGCAGAGCCGGACCTTTGGCGAGGTCAGGGTGACGCCCTATCCGGCGGTCCACGGCGAATCCGGCGGACCGTTCCTGGCCTATCGCATCGAGGCCGAGGGCCGCATCATCGCCTACAGCGCCGATACCGAATGGACGGACACGCTGATCCCGGCGGCGCGCGATGCCGACCTGTTCATTGCCGAGGCGTATTACTATGACAGGATCGTCAAGAATCACCTCAGCCTGAAGACGCTGGAAGCGCATTTGCCTGCGATCAACGCCAAGCGGCTGGTGCTGACGCATATGAGCGAGGACATGCTCGCCCGCGCCGGCGAACTGCCCTATCTCGCTGCCCATGACGGCATGGCCGTCGAGTTGTAGGCATGCATTCTCCCGTAGCGAGGGTCACGACCGCCCAGGTATTCGCCATCGCCGGCCCCGCGATGGTCGCGAACCTGACCACGCCGCTGATCGGCATCGTGTCGACCACGGCGATCGGCCGGCTCGGCGACGCCACGCTGCTCGGCGGCGTCGCGATGGCCTCCGTGTTGTTCGACTGCATGTTCTGGCTGTTCGGCTTCCTGCGCATGAGCACGGTGGCGTTTACCGCGCAGTCGCTCGGCGCCGGTGAGACGAACGAGTTGCGCGCGATCCTGCTGCGCGGATTGGTCATCGCAGCACTGGTCGGCGGCGCTCTGATCGCGCTCCAAGTTCCGCTGTCTGCTGTGCTGCTGAGTGCGATGGGCGGCAGCGAGGGTGTTACGCGCGCGGCAAAAACCTATTTCGTGATCCGGATCTGGTCTTCGCCGCTGGCGCTCGGCAATTATGTGATGCTGGGCTGGCTGATCGGACAGGCCCGCGCCAGGCTCGCGCTGGGCACCCAGATCACCATCAACCTCACCAACGTCGCGGCGACCGTGCTCCTGGTGCTGGTGTTCGATTTCGGCATCGCGGGCGCCGCCATCGCTGCGGTGATCGCGGAGGCCATCGGCCTCGTGCTTGGTCTGCTGATCGCACGTCACCTTTCGAAAGGGCAATTCGCGACATCCCGCGCGCTGTTGTTCGATCGCACCAAGCTGATGCGCATGCTCGCGGTCAACCGCGACATCATGATCCGCACCGCCGCGTTGATCGCGGCCTTCCTGTTCTTCAACGCGCAGGGAGCCCGTGCTGGCGACACGACGCTGGCGGCGAATGCCGTGTTGAACAACTTTTTGATGATCAGCGGCTTTTTCCTCGACGGCCTTGCCAATGCCGCCGAGCAGCTCTGCGGCCGGGCCTACGGCGCACGCGACAAGAGTGCGTTTGCAGGCGCCGTAAAGCTTGTGATCATCTGGGGATTTGGCTTCGCGCTCGTGGTCGCCGCCTGTTTCCTGCTGTTCGGCCCCGCGTTGATCGACATCATGACGGCGAGCGCGGACGTGCGGCGCATCGCGCGCGACTATCTGCCGTTCGTGATCTTTGCGCCGCTGCTCGGCGTGTTCGCGTTTGCGTTCGACGGCATCTATATCGGCGCGACCTGGGCGCGCGACATGCGCAACCTGATGGTGCTGTCGCTCGCGATCTTTCTCGGCGCGTGGTTTGCGTTGCGATCGTTCGGCAATGCCGGGCTATGGGGCGCGCTGCTGGTGCACTACGCCGCCCGCGGCGGGCTGGAAGCGCTGAGGTACCCGGCGTTGCTGAAGAAATCGTTTGGCTCGCAGCTCGGATCAGCTACTTAACCGGCCAATCCTCCGCCGTAATCGCCGCAGCATCCGCGCCGACGATCTCCGACAGCGAGTCGCGCCCGGTCCGCAGCAACGTCGAAGCCAGATCGTTCTTGATGTCCTCGACCAGCCCGAGCCCCTTGTAAACCAGCGACGAGTAGAGCTGGATCAGGCTGGCGCCGGCTCGGATTTTCGTCAGCGCCGCGCCGCCGGAATCGATACCGCCGACGCCGATCAACGGAAATGCGCCCTCCGTGCGGACATAGGTTTCGGCCACCATGCGCGTCGACAATCGGAACAACGGCCGCCCGGACAGGCCACCCTGCTCGCTGGCGCGCGACTGTTCGCGCAACGACGAGGGCCGCGCCAGCGTGGTGTTGGCGACAATCATGCCGTCGACACGGCGGGAGCGCGCGATGTGCACAACGTCGTCGAGTTCGGTCAGGCTCAGGTCCGGGGCGATCTTCAGCAGCACGGGTGAATCGCCCGCATTCTTGCGTACGCGTTCGCGCGCATCGATGACCTTGGCCAGCAAATCGTCGAGCGCCGCCGATTGCTGCAGGTTGCGCAACCCCGGCGTATTCGGCGAGGAGACGTTGACGGTGAAATAGCTCGCCACCGGCGCGAAGGTTTCGATAAGCTTGACGTAGTCGGCGACGCGGTCGGTCGAATCCTTGTTGGCCCCGACATTGACGCCGACAATCCCGCCATGATGCGCGCGTGCCGCCAGCCGGCGCAGGGCGGCTTCGGCGCCGTCATTGTTGAAGCCCATGCGGTTGATCACGGCTTCGTCGCGCTCGAGACGAAACAGCCGCGGCCGAGGATTTCCGGCCTGCGGCTTCGGCGTCACGGTGCCGATCTCGACGAAACCGAAGCCAAGCCGCAACAGCGCGTCGGGCACCTCCGCGCTCTTGTCGAAACCCGCAGCCATGCCGATCGGGTTGGGAAAATTCAGGCCGAAGGCGCGCACCGCCAGCTTGTGGTCGTCGGCGCGCGTCTTGACCGGCGGCAGCAGCCGCAGGCCTTGAATGGCCATGCGATGCGCGTCCTCTGGATCGAACCAGCGCAGCAGCGGCAGCGAGAAGGCGTCGAAGGCGCGGATCACGGGGTGAGCTCCGGAATGTCGTGCGTACCATCGGACCGCGCCCGCATGTCGAGGACGCCAGCCACCGCGCCGAGATCGAGGTCGCCATAGAGATGCGGGAACAATTCGCCGTTGCGCGAGGGCTCCCAGCGCAGGGCGTCGCCGAGCGCGTCGGCATCGACGGCCACGAGAAAAAGGCCGGTTTGGCCGGCATAATGCTTGCGCGCCGTCTCGGCGACCTGGGACGTCGTGGAGAAATGAATATAGCCGTCGCGCAGATCGTCGCTGCTGCCGCGGTAGACGCCCTGCCGTTCGGCCTCGCGCCAGGCCGAGGCTGGAGTGATTTTATAGATCGTGCGCACGGCTTTCCGGGCTTGTCGTTGAGGCAGTTGGGATTTTCCCGGAAAATGGCCGGGGCGGCGAATGACCGTAAAGGCGGCGGCCCGGCAACTCAAGCGCCGCCGTGTCGGATGCACGGCGAAGATTTGCGCCGTGGGACGGAATGAGGCAATAATTCCTAGGCGATTCCGGGATTCTCGATGGCCAGGCACCACAAGGCACAGCGCGTTCTGACGCACGCCCAGGTCTGGACCGCGCTCGACCGGCTGGCCGAACGCGCCGGGATGTCGCCGTCCGGCCTTGCCAAACGCAGTGGCCTCGACCCCACCACCTTCAACAAATCCAAGCGCATCACCGTCGACGGCCGCGAGCGCTGGCCATCGACCGAATCGGTGTCCAAGGCGCTGGCCGCGACCAATTCCTCGATCGACACTTTTGTGCAGTTGATCGGCGACGGCGCGCGCAGCCTGCAATCGGTTCCGCTGCTCGCCCTCGCGCAGGCGAGTAGCGCCGGCCATCTCGACGACAACGGCTTTCCCGCCGGCCGCGGCTGGGACGAGGTGGCGATGCCACAGGCCGGCGACGAGCACATCTATGCGCTGGAGATATCGGGCGACGCG